>CANQGN010000113.1 GCA_947623215.1 uncultured Clostridia bacterium | reverse complement strand
GAAAGTTCGCCTTTTGCCCCCCTTTGACCGCCAGCAGGCGGGCGCGTACCACCGGCGGCGACTCGTTGGTAAAGGCGAGTTCCAGGTAATCCGCCGGTAAGGGGCATTTGTCGCCCAAATAAAGCGGCAGGCAGTTATAGAGCGTGGTAAGGCGGCGGCCCTCGCAGGCAAGCGAGAAACGGCGGCCGGTGGGGTCGGTCAGCACGCCGCCCCCCGGGCAGTCGCCGCAAACCTCCCCCCGCTTTAGGGGGCAGGCCCGCAGCCGCATAAGCGGCAGCGCCCCATAAACCAACACGCCGCGCGGCAGGCTGCCGCCCAGCGCCCGCAGCGGGGCGCGGGGCAGCTCGTAAGAGAGCAGGCAGTCGGCAAGCCCCATTTGCCCGTAGGCGGTAAGGGCGGCGGTGTTGAGCACGTTTAGCCCCGCCCCGCCCGAGAGGGCAAAGCCGCGCTTTTGCGCCGGGGCGATGCAGCTGAAGTGCTGTACCCGCACCCCGTACACCCCCAGCGCTTGCAATTCGTCCAGCTGGCGATGCAGGCGAGATTCATCAAAATAGAGCGGTTCCAGCGCGGCAAACAGTCGCTTGCCGTAGCGGGCGACAAGGCCGGGATTTTGCAATATTTCCCCCGGGGGCAGCAGCAGGCGGTCAAACCAGTCGTCACTCAGCTGCTCGGCCTGCGCATAGCGAGACAACGAGAGGGTAATCGCCGGGGCGGCGGGGGGCATATAGGACGGAAAATCCGGCAGCGAGACGGGCGGCAGCGTAACCCTGCGGGCGGCCAAGCGCGCCTCGGTTAAACAGTCAAGAGCGCGGCGGCGGAGGGCGTTGAGCTCGGCGGCAGGCAAATACAACCCCTCGCCGAGCGACAGGGTAACGCCCTGCGGGGCGTAGGGGGTGCCCCCACAGCGGCAAAGGCGGTCTGTTACCCCCTCCCGCGTGAGCGGCTGGCCGGTGGCCGGGGTGGGCACCGGGCCGGTTACGGTAACGGCAACCCCCTCCGCCGCTGCGGTAAGGCGGGCGGGCTGCCCCGGCTGCAAGGATGCCGAAAGGGTTAGGGGCACGCGCTGGTTCTCGTGCCGATACAGGGCGGCCAGCTGCGGCAGCACGGCGGTGGCGCGGCGGGCGTCTTCTCCCGTGCGGCGGCCAAACATGGCTTCTCCCCGGCGGCCGGTCAGGTAACCGTCAGTAAATCCCCCGCGCGAGAAAACCGCTTGCAGCAGCGGGGTGTTCACTTTCTCCCCCCGCAAGGCGGCGGCCGTTTGGCTTACGGCGGCGGCGGCGTATTCCGGCCGTTTTAGCCGCCCCTCTATTTTAAAGGCCGTAACCCCCGCTTTTTCCAGGGCGGGCAAATGGCGCAGCAGCGAAAGGTCTTTGAGCGACAAAGCGTAGGGCTTGCCGTCTTTTCTTGTAAAATTCAGCCGACAGGGCTGGGCGCATAGCCCCCGGTTGCCGCTGCGGCCCCCTACCAGAGAAGAAAGCGTACAGCAGCCCGAAACGCTCATGCACAGCGCACCGTGCACAAAGACCTCTAATTCCAGCGTAGTAGAGCGGGCAATGGCGGTAATTTCTTCCAGCGTAAGCTCCCGCGCCAGCACCGCCCGGCGAAAGCCGAGCTGTTCCAGCGCACAGGCGGCGGCTACGTTATGCACCGCCATTTGGGTAGAAGCGTGCAGCCTCAGCCCCGGCGCCAGCCGCCGGGCGAGCTCTGCCGCCGCTAAATCCTGCACAATCAATGCGTCGCACCCCACGGCGGCCACCTCGCGAATGAGTTCGGCGGCCTGCGGCAGCTCGCGGTCAAACAGTAAAATATTCAGCGCGGCGGCGGCTTTTACCCCCCGCGCGTGGCAGTAGTCTACAATCTCCGCCGGGGGGGCAAAGGCGGGGGCGGCGCGGCGGGCGTGCAGGTTGCCGCAGCCAAAGTACACGCAGTCTGCCCCGCTGCGCACCGAGGCTTGCAGCTGCTCCATACTGCCGGCCGGGGCCATAATTTCGGCCATGCGCTCCCCTCCCCCGTTTGCGTTGCTTTTAGTATACCACACATTTCTCCCCTTGACAAGCGGCGGCGGGTTGGCTTATGATAAAAACAAAGGGAGATGAACGACGATATGAAAGGCATTCACCCGAACCTTCGGTTTCCCCTTTCCCTGTTGCTGATTTTAGCGCTGCTGTGCGGCTGCGCCGCCGAACAACCGGCAACCCCGGCGGCGGCAGACGATAACGTCCCCTACACGGTGGTGCAAAACAACCGCCCGGCCTTTAATGTTGCCGACTACCAGCCGGTATTTTTTGAGCACTACAGCGAGTTAGACGCCTTAGGCCGGTGCGGCCCCGCCTTTGCCTGCCTGGGGCCGGAGGGAATGCCGACGGAAGAACGCGGCGGCATTGGGCAAATAAAACCCTCCGGCTGGCACACGGTGAAGTACGAGGGCATAGACGGCAAGTACCTTTACAACCGCTGCCACCTAATCGGCTACCAGCTGGCGGGCGAAAACGCCAACGAGAAAAACCTGATAACCGGCACCCGCTACCTCAACACCGAAGGAATGCTGCCCTTTGAAAACCAGGTGGCCGATTACATTCACGAGACCGGCTGCCACGTGCTCTACCGCGTAACGCCGGATTTTCAGGGGGCGAATCTGCTGGCCTCCGGCGTTACCATAGAGGCCGCCTCGGTAGAAGACGGGGGCAAGGCCATTTGCTTTGCCGTGTATTGCTACAACCGCCAGCCGGGCATTGCCATAAACTACGCCACGGGCGAAAGCCGCCGGGCGGACGAACCGGAAGAATCGAGTGAGGCGGCGACAAGCGAGCAGCAACCGGGCGAGGTAGTGTATATTATCAACACCAACACCCGCAAATTCCACACCGAAAGCTGCCCCAACGCCGCCGATATAAAGCCCCAAAACAAAAAGACCCAAACCGGCGGGCGGGAGGCGCTGATAGAGGCGGGCTACCAGCCCTGCAAGGCCTGCAACCCGTAATGTTTTTGACAGCAGAAAGCCCCTCCCGGCGGGAGGGGCTTTGCATTTTATCGCTATTCGATGGGTTCAAAATCGGCCGCGCCGTGCTTGCACAGCGGGCAAACAAAGTCTTCCGGCAGTTCGTCGCCCTCGTACACGTAGCCGCACACCTTGCAGACAAAGCCTTTTTTGCCCTCGGTTTGGGGCTTGGGCTTTACCTGCTGGTGGTAGTAGGTGTAGGTCATGGTTTCGGCGTCAGAAATCACCCGCGCCTCGCTCACCCGGCAAATAAACATGCCGTGGGTGCCAAGGTCTACGTACTGCTCGACCTCCAGCGACAAAAAGGCGTTGATGTAGCGGGGCAAAAAGATGAGGCCATTATCGGAACGGGGCATGGTTTGCCCGGCGAATTTATCTACCGCGCGGCCGCTTTGAAAGCCGAAGGTCTCAAACACCGAGAAGGGGGCCTCTACCGACAGGCAGTTGACGTTGAGCTTGCCGGTTTTTTGAATGATGTGGTGGGAATAGTTGGCCTTGTTGATGTTGACCGCCACGCGGTTGGGGTTATCCGTCAGCTGGGTAACGGTATTCACAATCAGGCCGTTGTCGCGCTCGCCGTCTCGGCTGGTGACGACGTACAGGCCGTAGCCGATTTTAAATAAGGCGGTCAAATCGCTTTTATTGGCCGTTTCGGGCTGGCGGGCCAGGTAGTCGCGGCAAAGCTCGTTTGCCAGCGCTTCCAGCTCGGCGCGGCTGTCGTCTGCAAGGGCGGAGCGCACCGTAACCGACCCGGCGAAATGCAAATTTTTGCAGTCTTCCAGCATATTCTTCATGGTTTTAACCGCCTGCGGCGCCCAGGAACCGTTTTCTATCATCGCCACCGTGCGGTTTTGGTAGTTGCGCTCGGTTAAATGCTCTACAAAAGTGCGCATAAAGGGGAAAATATCCGCATTATAGGTGGTGGTGGCGAGCACCAGCTTACTGTAGCGAAAGGCGTCTTCTACCGCCTCGGCCATATCGTCCCGCGCCAAATCGGTAACCGCCACTTTGGGGCAGCCCAGCTCTTTCAGTCGGGCGGCCAGCTGCTCTACCGCCTGCTTGGTGTGGTCGTATACCGAGGTGTAGGCAATGAAAATGCCGTCTGTTTCGGCCTCGTAAGAAGACCAGGCGTCGTAAAGCGCGAGGTATTGCTCCAAATCCCCCCGCAATACCGGGCCGTGGGTGGGGCAAATCATGGCCAAATCCAGCTCGGCGGCCTTTTGCAGTACCCGCTGTACCTGTGCGCCGTATTTGCCCACAATGCCAAAGTAGTACCGCCGCGCCTCGCAGGCCCATTCTTCATCTACGTCCAGCGCACCGAATTTGCCGAAGGCGTCGGCCGAAAAGAGGATTTTTTCGCTGCTCTCGTAGCTCATCAGCACCTCCGGCCAATGCACCATGGGGGCGGCCACAAAGTGCAGGGTGTGACTCCCAAGGGGCAAGCTGTCGCCCTCGCCCACCACCAGGCGGCGGTCGGCATAATCGGTACCGAAAAACTGCCCGCACATGGCAAAGGCCTTGGCAGAGGCCACAATGGTAGCGCCGGGGTAAAGCTGTAAAAAGGCGTCAATATTGCCGGCGTGGTCGGGCTCCATGTGCTGCACCACCAAATAATCCGGCGAGCGGCCGGCCAGCGCAGCCGAAACCTTGTCTAACCACTCGTGATGAAACCGGCGGTCGACCGTGTCAATCACGGCGATTTTTTCGTCGGTTATCAAATAAGAATTATAGGCCATGCCGTTTGGCACAACGTACTGCCCTTCAAACAAATCAACCTCGTGGTCGTTTACCCCCACGTAGGTAACCGAACCAGTAATAGCGGTATTCATAAACGCTCAGCTCCTATCGTTGTTTTTTCTATTATATCACCGTTTCCGCCATAAGGCAAGCGCAGAAGCAAAAAAGCAAAAAAGTTTTTGCAGTTGACAACGCCCCCGCCGGGCGGTAGAATAGAAACGAATAAAAAAAGACGGGAGGCGGTCGATGTGATTCGCTGGGGCATTCTCGGCTGCGGCGCCATAGCGGCCAACATGGCGGCGGCGCTGCGCGACCAGCCCGAGGCGGTCATACTGGCGGCGGCGGCGCGGGAGAGCGCACGGGCGGGGGCCTTTGCGGCGGCGCAGGGCATTCCCCGCGCCTACGGCAACTACAACGCGCTGATAGCCGACGAGGAGGTAGACGCGGTCTACATTGCCAACTGGAACCCGCTGCACTTTGCCGCCGCCAAGGCCTGCCTGCTTGCCGGTAAAGCCGTGCTCTGCGAAAAGCCGCTGTGCATGACCGGCGAGG
>CANQGN010000112.1 GCA_947623215.1 uncultured Clostridia bacterium | reverse complement strand
CCAGCCGGTCGTAGGTGACCTCGTAGCCGTATTCCAGCGGCTGGTAAAGAAGCGCCGAGCAGCGAATGAGCAGCTGCCCCACCGGGTAGGAAAAGGCCGTCCACCGGTAGCGGCGCAGGGCGAAGCCGCCCCACAACACCAGCGCCGTAAGCCCGGTTAAAACCGCTTGCAGCGCCCAAAATACAACCGTTCCATGCGAAAATCCCATTTGTTCAACCCTTCTGCCCGTCGTTTGCCTGTCCCCAAAAAGCAAGGGGAGCGCGGCACCCGTTCACTCTACCACATTTTGCCCGGCAAGTCAACGGTTCTTTTGCCCCCGGCGGCAAAAGCCGGTAAAAGGCGATAAAAGCCGCTAAAAAAGGCAAAAAAGCGACGGCGAGCGAAATTTTTTTGAGTTTCCCGCCAGCGTTCGACAACAATCGCCACGCGGGGCGTGGTACAATCCCCCCGGAGACAGCGAATGCTGTCTGAAAGGAGGAGCAAGTATGGAGTCTTTGAAAAAAGCCTGCATTGCCTGCCAAATCGAGTACCACTGGTGGCGTATTCGCCGCCTGCGGCGGAGAGGACGGGCGGACCTTGCCTTTCGCATTGGTCTGCACCGCTACGAAGCCGACGCGCTCGGCCGCTTGTTTGACGTAATAAGCGGTATTCGCAATTTAGACGACACCTTTGCCCGCCCCGGTTATACGGGCGGCAGGGGGCAAACCCAACGCCCCGACGTCGCCTGAAATTGCTTTCCCCACGCGTTTCCCCTTTGGCAGGTTTGCCAAAAACAAAGCGGCTTTCGGCTTTTACTGGCCGAGGGCCGCTTATTGGTACCGGTTAAAGGCCGTATTTGGTTTGCATCCGCTCTAAAATTTTGGTAATGGGCTTGCCGAACAGCAGCAAAAACACCACGTTAGAGGCCGCGTACACCAGCGTAAAGGGGGCGGAGGTAACCAGCACCGCCAAATAACGCGAAAGGCGAAAGCCGCCGTCGGCCCACAGCACCGTCCACACGTCCATTAACAGCGAGTAGAGCGCCCCCGAAAGGGCGCCGCAAAGGGCCAGCAGCAGGCGGCTGCGTTTGAGCGGCGCCGACAGCCAACCGGCGATAAGCCCCATAAAGCCCCAGCTGAACATTTGAAAGGGCGTCCACGGGCCCTGCCCAAACCAGAAGTTGGAGACCACGGCCGAGAGCGCCCCGGTTAAAAAGCCCGCCTCGCCGCCAAAGGTAAGGGCGGTAAGAATGACCAACGCCGTAACCGGTTTAAAGCCGGGCAGGGGGGTAAACAAAATGCGCCCCAGCACCGAAAGGGCGGTCATGGCGGCAATGAGAATGAGCCGCCGTGCGCCCGACTGCCCCCGCTCTAACCGCAAAAAAACCGGCAGACAAGCAAGGCAGGCCACGCAAAGCGAAATCCAGGCGTAGCGTTTGGCCGAAAAGAGCAGAGCGCCGCCCACCACCACCGCCGGAATAAGCAGGCATAAAACGAAAGCAGAAATCCATTTTTTCATAACCGTTCCTCCGCCGCGCGGCAGCAGGCCGCCACCTGCTCGCAGGTAACGGCGGTTTTCCACAGCCCCCGCGCCATGCGGTTGGCGGCGGTGGTGTAAAAGTTGTTTTCGGCAAAAAAGTTGCGGGGAGGTTCGACCGAGAGAATCTCGCCGTCAAACAAAAAGGCGCAGCGGTCGGCCGCCTCTGCCGCAAATTCTACGTCGTGGGTTACCGCCACCACGGTCATGCCCCGCCGGGTAAGGGCGCGCAGCAGCTCGCTGAGCCCCCGCTTGGCAAAGGCGTCTATGCCCTTGGTGGGTTCGTCCAGCAACAGAACCGTCGGGTCAGAGAGCAGCACCTTGGCCAGCGCCGCCTTTTGCTGTTCGCCGCCGCTTAGGTCATACGGGTGGGCGGCAAGCAGGTGGGCAATGCCCAGCTCTTTTGCCATTTGTTCCATGCGCCCTGCCCGCTCGGCGGGGGGCGTTTCCATAGCCGCCAGCATTTCGTTTAAATCGGCCCGCAGGGTATCTTTTACAAACACCGTTTGGGGGTTTTGGGGCAGCAGCGCCAAATTGTGCCGGTAAAGGGCGCCGCCCCGGTAGGTTTTGAGCTCGCGGCCGTGCAGCAGCACCTTGCCGCGAACGGGGCGGTCTAACCCCGCCATGATTTGCAGCGCGGTGGTTTTACCGGCGCCGTTGCCGCCGAGCAGGCAGAGCATTTCGCCGCGCGTCACCCGAAGGGAGAGCCCCCGCAGCACGTCCGGCGACTCTTTTTCATAGCGAAACCACACGTTTTTCACGTCCAGCGCGCACGCCCCCGCAGGGGGGGCTTCCACCGGCGGCGGGGGCAGGGCGACTCCCGCATAGCGTTCCTCCAAAAAACGCCGCCCCTCCCGCACGGTTAGGGGGCACGCCCCCCCGGCGGCCAGATGCCGCCACACCCGCACGGCGCTCGGCAAAGCGTGCAGCATGGGGTGGTCGGGCGAAATAGAAAGCAACTTTGGCGCGACGGCGCGGGGGGGTTCGTGCAGCAGCAGCCGCCCCTCTTGCAGCACCGCCACCCGGTCGGCAATGGGAAAAACCTCTTCTAACCGGTGCTCGGCCAGCAAAACGGTCAGCCCCAGCTCGCGGTTGATTTTTTGCAGCGCGGCAATAAAATCCGCCGCGGCAATGGGGTCCAGCTGGCTGGTGGGTTCGTCTAAAATAAGCAGCCGGGGCTGCATCATCAGCACGGCGGCCAAATTGAGCAGCTGCTTTTGCCCGCCCGAAAGCTCGTCTGTTTTTTGGCGAAACCAGCCTTGTATGCCAAAAAAGCTGGCCGTTTCGCCCACCCGGCGGCGAATGGTCTCGACAGGTAACCCCAAATTCTCTAACCCGAAGGCCAGCTCGTGCCAAACCTTGTCGGTTACAATTTGGCTGTCGGGGTTTTGCTGTACAAAGCCAATGGCGCCGGGGCGGGCCGAAGCGGCGGGTTCCCCCGCGAAAAGAATGCGGCCGGTTTGCTCGCCCGCCGGTGCAAGCTCGGGTTTGAACAGGCGCAGCAGAGTGGTTTTGCCGCAGCCGGAGGGGCCGCAGACCACGGTAAACGAACCGGCCTCTATGCTCAGCGATACGCCTTGCAGCGCCGCCTTTTCCGCCCCGGGGTAGCGAAAGCTTAGATTTTCCGTTTGCAGCAGCGCCACACCAACGCCTCCTTTGCCTCCCACATCGCCGGCAGCAGTAAAAATAGCCCATAGGCCGCGTAAGCCACCCACGCGGCGGGGGTAGTTTGTAGCTGACTCAGCCGGGGGTAATAGGTAAAATTCAACGCCCCGGCGGCGGCCGCCGCAAGGGGGGCGGCGGCCAGCAGCAACAGGGCGGCGAAAAACGCGCCGTCTGCCGGGCGAAACCGAAAGAGTGAAAAATGGGTGCGGCGTTTCCCGCTGCCGTAGCCCCTCGCCTTCATAGAGGCGGCGGTTTCCATAGCGTTTTCAAGCGACCAGGTTACCATGGCGGCCAGCACCCGCAGGCGGTTTTTGACCCGGCAGACCATGCTGCTACCGGCGTAGAGCCCCATGGCCTTTTGCGCCCGGCTGACCCGCCGCGCCTGCCGCCGGTAGGCGGGCAAAAAGCGCAGCGCCATAGAGAGCACCAGCGAAAGCTTGGGGGTAACCGCGCCGAATAAATACAAAAATTTGTCGCTGGTCATGACTTCATTATAAGCCTTGCACCACAGCAGCACCCCCACCACCATGGCGGCGAGCGACAGACCGTAGAGCAGCGCCTCCAGCGTAACGGGGTTGCCGTTTAAAAAAAAGAGGGGGGTTACGCCGTTGTGCGAAAAAAGCGGGTTGGTAACCGCCACCAGCAAAAATAAGGGCAGGTAAAAGCCGACGTCCCGCGCCGCCCCCCGGCGGCAGAGCAGCGCGCAGGTAAGCGCGCCGCAAACAAGCGCCTGCCCCTGCAACACAGGGTGGGGCAAAAACATGCACACCGTAAGCAGCAGCACAAAATAGGTCATGGTAACCGCCGGGTGCAGCCCGGCAAAGGCTTTCATGATGGTTGACCTCCTATCCACTCGGCGCCCACGTCCTGCCCCAGCTCGCAGGTGTAAATCCACTCGATCGTCTGGCCGTTTTGCAGCGTATAGCGCGAGCAGCCGTAATGGGGAAACGCGCCGTCTACCCGGTAGACCCAGCCCGAAAGCGGCCCGCACGAAAACTCATAAAGCCAGTGAATGCCCTGCACGTACACGCTGCCGAAGGGGCTTTTCTCCGCCCCCTGAAATTCCATTTGTATGCCGTTTTGCCGCACCGCCCGCTGCAAAATATCAAACACCGTGTCGCCCGGGCGGAGCAGGTAGCGGGTGGGGGGTAAAATCACCCCGTCCGGCGGCACAAACTCGGGCGAGCGCAGCGCCGGGTCCAACTGGTCGTAATGCCGCAGCACCGAGTCGCAGCGAATGCTCAAGGTCACCGTTTCGCTTTGGGGGGGTATTTCGTCCGCATGGGTGCGGTAGTATTCGTCTACCGACTGCACTTCGGTGCCGCTTATCAGCACCGCCGCAAGCAAAATGAGGGCAAACAGCGCCAGCAAATCCTGCTTCATTTAATCGCCCTCCCGGGCTTTTGCCCGCCGCCGATGCCGCCGAAAGAGAAAAGCCGCCAGCGCCAGCGCGACCCCAAACAGAACCACTCCTATTATATAGCCTCTCAGCCGATTGTCAATGCGCAATTTTGCGTTTTGCAGCTCCGCTAACCGCGAAAGCTGGGCGGCGTCATAAGGCGCAAGCGCCCCGGCGCGGGCAAGGAGCGCATCCACCGCCGGTTTGGCCCCCACCCCCGGCTGCCCGGCGGCAAGTAACTGGTCTATGGCCGCGTTCAGCTCGTTAATTTCCGCCTGAAGGGCGGCGATTTTGTCTTTGGCGGCGGTCAGCCGTTGGCGGTAGCTTTCTTTCTCAGCAAAATCCTCCGCCCGCTCCAGCCGGTCGAGCAGCGCGGTTACCGTGGCGTACTGCTCGGTGGTAAGTTCCTGTGGCAGCGATAAGACCGCCGCTTTATCTGCATCAGAAAAGACTGCCGGCGCGGGGGGTTCTTCCGCCCCCTCGGGGCGAAAATCATAGAGGGTCGACAGGCCGTTTTGCAGCCGCCAAAGCGCCGCCAAGGCGAGCAAAGTCTGCTCGCCCGCCATGCTGTTAGACTGCCCGGGCGCGGCGGCGGGGTTTTGGGGGTCGGCCTCAAAGGAATGGGCAAAGCCGCCGTCTGCCCGGCGATAGCGCAAAATGCCTGTCAGCAGCGTGTTGCCGTTTTTCATAAACCGCTCGTCGCGCAGCGCGTCAATGCCC
>CANQGN010000111.1 GCA_947623215.1 uncultured Clostridia bacterium | reverse complement strand
CTCTTAATTGCCACCCCCACCGGGTCTACCGCCTATTCGCTTTCGGCCGGCGGGCCGGTGCTCGACCCCGCCGTGGCGGGCATGGTGGTAACCCCCGTCTGCCCGCACGCTTCGCCCTCTCGCTCGCTGGTGTTTGCCCCCCACCACCGGCTTACCGTAACCGCCAAAACTCCACCGGACGCCCGCACCCTGCTGTGCGTAGACGGCGAGCCGCCGCTGGACGTTACCGGCGGGGCGCTGCAAATTACCCGTGCTACGAATCGCACCGTGCGGCTGATTCGCTTAAAAGACGAACCCTTTTACGTGACCTATCAACGAAAAATTCTTGACAGGAGCCAGATGATATGAAGCAGGAGCGCCACGCCACCATTCGCGCCATTATTGCCGACCGGGTGGTGGAAACGCAGGAGGAATTGCTGCGGTATTTAAAAGAAGCGGGTTACCACAACGTAACCCAGGCCACCGTCTCGCGCGATATGCGCGAGCTGCGGCTGGTAAAGGCGCCGGACGAATCGGGCCACTACCGCTACTGCGTGCCCAAAGCCGATGCCACCGAGACCTACGGCGCCATTTTTAAACAGGCCGCCACGCGGGTAGACTACGCCGGCAACAACGTGGTCATTAAATGCCACAGCGGCACGGCCGGGGCGGCCTGCGCCGCGCTGGACCACTGGCAGCTGGAAGGGGTAGTGGGCACCCTGGCGGGCGACGCCACCATTTTAATTATTACCCGCACGCCCGAGTGGGCGGCGGAGCTTTCGCAGCGGTTTTTAAAAATGCTGCACGGCAGGTAAGCCGCCATGCTGCGTTCGTTGCGCATAGAAAACGTGGCGGTTTTTGAGCAGGCGGAGCTGCCCTTAAACAGCGGCTTTTGCGTGCTCACCGGCGAAACCGGCGCGGGCAAATCCATTTTAATTGATTCGCTCAGCGCCGTGCTGGGGGGGCGAACCTCGCGCGAGCTGGTGCGGCAGGGGTGCGACAAAGCCACCATTACCGCTTTGTTTGAGGATTGCTCGCCCGCCGTGCGCCAAAAGCTGGCAGATTTGGGCTATTCGTCGCCGGACGATACCCTGCTGCTTAGCCGGGTTATCACGGCGGACGGGCGTTCCAGCTGCCGCATGAACGGCGCCCCGGCCAACACGGCGGTGGTGCGCCAGCTGGCGGTGCTGCTGGTAAACATTCACGGCCAGCAAGACAACCACGCCCTGCTTGACCCCGCCGGGCACGGCGCCTTTGTAGACCGCCTGCTTCAAGACCCCGGCCTGCTGACCCGCTACCGCGAGGCCTACGCCGCCTATAAAGCGCTTTACACCCGCTACCGCGCTTTGCAGGTAGACGAAGCCGAAAAAGCGCGGCTGGAAGAACAGCTGCGCTGCCAGGTAGAGGAGCTGACCGCCGCCGGGCTAAAGCCGGGGGAGTACGAAGCGCTGCTTGCCCGCCGGCAGGCGGCGGAGCACCACGAAAAGCTGGCGGCGGCGCTGGGGGGTGCGCTGGCCCTGCTTGCGGGGGACGAAGAAACCCCCGGCGGGGTAGACGCGGTAGAACAGGCGGCGGGATATGTGGAAGAATGCGCCCCGCTGCTACCTTTAGAGGGGTTAAGCGAGCGGCTGCGCTCGCTACAATACGAACTGCAAGCCGCGGCGGACGAAGTGCGCCGCCAGGCGGAGGATTTGTCGTTTGACCCCCGCGAACAGGAAGAAGTAGAGCAGCGGCTGGATTTTCTCTATCGGCTGCGGCATAAATACGGCAAAAACGAAGAAGAGCTGCTCGCCCTGTTAGAGCAGTCCGCCGCCCGGCTGCAAGACTTGCAGCGGGCTGAGCAAACCGCTAATACGCTGGCCGGTGAGCTGCAAGCGGCCGGCGGGGCGGTAAAGGCCGCCGCCCACGACCTTACAAAAGCCCGCCGCGCCGCCGCCGCGCAGTTAGACGAGGCCGTCTGCGAGCAGCTGCGCTACTTAAACATGGGGGGCACCGTGTTTACCACCGCCTTTACCGCCTGCTCCTACGGCGCGGCGGGGGGCGAAAAAATGGAATTTCTTATCGCCCCCAACCCGGGGGAGCCCCCCCGCCCGCTTGCGCGCATTGCCTCCGGCGGGGAACTTTCGCGCATTATGCTGGCCATTTTAACGGTGCTTTCGCGCTACAGCGAGGTGGACACGCTGGTGTTTGACGAAATCGACGCCGGGGTGAGCGGCCGAGCGGCGCTGCGGGTGGGCGACCGGCTGAAAAGCATCGCCGCCGGGCGGCAGGTGCTCTGCATTACCCATTTGGCGCAAATTGCCGCCAAGGCAAACGAACATTTGCTCATTGAAAAAGGGCTGGTAAACGGTCGGGCGCAAACCACCGTTTGCCGCTTAACCGGCGTCGCCCGCGAGCGGGAGCTCGCCCGCATCATCGGCGGCGAACAGGTCACCGAGGCGTCTTTGCAAACCGCCCGGGAACTCATGGGAAAATAAAGGAGAACAAGATGACGGTATACGAAGAATTAGTCGCTCGGGGGCTGATTGCCCAGGTGACCGACGAAGAAGAAATTCAAGAGCTCATCAACAACGGCAAGGCGGTGTTTTACATCGGCTTTGACCCCACAGCAGACAGCCTGCACGTGGGCCACTTTATGGCGCTCTGCTTAATGAAGCGGCTGCAAATGGCCGGCAACCGCCCCATCGCCCTTATTGGCGGGGGCACCGCCATGGTGGGCGACCCCTCCGGCCGCACGGATATGCGCCAAATGTTAACGCCGGAGGCCATTGCCCACAACAGCGCCTGTTTTCAAAAGCAAATGAGCCGGTTTATTGATTTTTCAGAGGGCAAGGCCCTGCTTGTCAACAACGCTGACTGGCTGATGAACCTGCAATACGTAGAGCTGCTGCGCGAGGTAGGGGGCTGCTTTTCGGTCAATAACATGCTGCGGGCAGAATGCTACAAGCAGCGCATGGAAAAGGGTCTCAGCTTTTTGGAATTCAATTACATGATTATGCAAAGCTACGATTTTTACGCCCTTTACCAGAAATACGGCTGCAACATGCAGTTTGGCGGCGACGACCAGTGGAGCAACATGCTGGGCGGCACCGAGCTTATTCGCAAAAAGCTGGGCAAAGACGCTTACGCCATGACCATTACCCTGCTGCTCAATTCGGAGGGTAAAAAAATGGGCAAAACCCAAAGCGGCGCGGTGTGGTTAGATGCCGCCAAAACCTCTCCCTACGATTTTTACCAATACTGGCGCAACGTAGACGATGCAGACGTAATTAAGTGCATGAAAATGCTCACCTTTGTGCCGCTGGAAGAGATTACCGAAATGGAAAAGGCGCAGGGCAGCGAGCTCAACGCCGTAAAGGCCCGCCTGGCGCGGGAGCTTACCGCGCTGGTGCATGGGGAAGAAGAAGCCGCCCGGGCGGAGGCGGCGGCCAAAGCCCTGTTTGGCGGCGGTGGCGACCTGACGAACGTGCCCACCACCACCCTTGCCGCCGAGGACTTTGCCGAAGGGTCGCTTTCGCTCTTAGACTTGCTGGTGCGCTGCGGGCTGGCGGCCTCTAAAGGCGAGGCGCGGCGGCTGGTGCAGCAGGGGGGCGTGGTGTTTGAAGAACAAAAAATGACCGACCCCTTCGCCGCCTTTACCCCGGCGGATTTTCCCGCGGCGGGGGCCATGCTGCGCAAGGGCAAAAAAACCTATCATAAGGTGCTGGTATCGTAATCGGACTATACAAAAACCGTCGTTTTGGCTGCCAAAACGGCGGTTTTTTCTCTTCTGCCGGTTGACAGCCCGCCGCCACGGGGGGTATAATGGCGAAAAAGGCCCCCTAAAGGGAAAGGAAAAGGCAAGGGGGCCCGCTTTGAGGTGATGACAAATGCGACTGTTTGAACATACGGACGTAAAGGGGCGGCTGCTGCCCTTAGAAAAGGTGCGCATGTTTGCCGATTTCCCGGCCGGGTGGACGCTGCAAAACGCGCCGGATGCCGCCAAGGCCCCCTTAATTGCCGCAGGAGAAGAGGCGCTGGGCAAGCCCCTGCCGCCGCTGCCCGCCTCTCTCTACCGCCAGTTTGTGCGGCTGGGCAACCGCGCGGTGTTTGAGGCCGCCTATTTTTACCGCCGCCAGCTGCTGATGGATTTGCTCTTTGCCGAGGCGGCGGAGGGCGAGGGCCGCTTTTTAGACGGCATTGTAGACGCCCTGTGGGCGATTTTAGAAGAAACCACCTGGGTGCTGCCCGCCCACAACAGCGCCGCCTGCTCGACCCCATCGCCCGCAACGACATGCCCTGGATGAACTACCCCTACTGCAACAACTGGAACCCGTGGATATTCTCGAACGCCCTCTTTTGCCTTACGGTGTGCGAGTCAGACCTTGCCTACCGCGAGGCGCTGGTGGCCAAAATTCTGCAAAAGCTGGACAATTTTGTAGATAATTACGGCGAATCGGGCGGCTGCGACGAGGGCCCCAGCTACTGGTTTGTGGCGGGCGGCACGCTGTTTGACTGCTTAGAGCTGCTCTACGACCTTTCGGGCGGCGCACTGGACTATTTCGACAGCCCCTATATGCGCAACATGGGCGAATACATTATGAACATGCACATTCAGGGCAACTACTTTGTCACCTTTGCCGACGCCCCCCACAAAATCGCCACGCAGGACGCCCTGCTGGCCCGCTTTGGCCGCCGCTGCCGCAGCAAAGCGTTAGAGCAGTTTGGCCTTTCGCGTATGCACGCCGCCATTGCCCCGCCCCCGCCGGGCGAGAAAGACAAGGCCGGTATTCCCCGCAAGCGGGAGCCCCACCCGCCTACCGCCAACTGCGCCCGCGCGTGGAAAGACGAGGTTTTTGCCGCCTTTGTAACAGAGGAGGGCCAGTTTGAACCCCGCCCCTGCTGGTATTACGACGACGTGCAGGTGGCCGTGATGCGCCAAAAAACGCCGGGCGGCAAAGAGCTGTTTGCCGCGCTCAAAGGCGGCACCAACGGCGAAAGCCACAACCACAACGACGTGGGCAGCTTTTTGGTCTATTACAACGGCGAACCGTTTATTATCGACGCGGGGGTCGATACCTACAGCCGCACCACCTTTAGCCCCAACCGCTATTCGCTGTGGTATATGCGCTCCGGCTACCACGACCTGCCCACCCTAAACGGCTGCGAGCAAAAAGACGGCCCGCAGTACCGCCCCGCCTCGGCAGAGTATCACGATAACCCGGACTCTCCCTCGCTCACCTTAGAGCTGGCCTCGGCTTACCCCAAAGAGGCGGGCGTCAATTCCTTTGTGCGCACGTTACGGCTGCAAAACGGCGCGCTTACCGTTACCGACCGGTACGACCTTACGGGCGAGGGCAGGGTA
>CANQGN010000110.1 GCA_947623215.1 uncultured Clostridia bacterium | reverse complement strand
CATGCGGGTGCTCAATTTATTCGCCTACACCGGCGGGGCCACCTTGGCCTGCGCCGCCGCCGGGGCGCAGGTAACCCACGTAGACGCCTCAAAAGGCATGGTGGCCTGGGCCAAAGAAAACGCCCGGGCAACGGGACTGCCCGCCACCGCCGTGCGCTGGCTGGTAGACGATTGCATTAAATTTGTAAAACGAGAAATTCGCCGGGGCGCCAAGTACGACGGCATTGTGCTCGACCCCCCCTCTTACGGGCGGGGCCCGGGGGGAGAGGTGTGGCAGTTAGAGCAAAAGCTCTACGAGCTGCTGTGCGACCTGCGGCAGCTGCTGGCCCCCGAGCGGGGGTTTGTGATGCTCAGCTCTTACACCGCCGGGCTGGCGCCCTCGGTTATGGCTTATTTGTTAAACCGGCTGTTTACCGCCCGCTTTGGCGGGGCGGTGCTCAGCGATGAAATCGGGCTGCCGGTAGCCTCTACCGGGCTGGCGCTGCCCTGCGGGGCCACCGCCATTTGGCACCGGTAACCCTGCGTTTTTTAGGAGGAAAAGGCCTTGCAGCCGATTATTCAAGTGCAGTCCGTCTGCTTTTCTTACGCGGCGGAAGAAGGCAAAAAACCGGCCGAGCCGCTTTTTGACCACTTGTCGCTGGAGTTTGAGGAAGGCAGCTTTACCGCCGTGCTGGGGCACAACGGGTCGGGCAAATCGACCCTCTCCCGCCTGCTCAACGGCCTGCTGCTGCCCCAAAGCGGCCGGGTGCTGGCCGCGGGGTACGACGCGGCAGACGAAGAAAACGCCCTTGCCGTGCGCAAAACGGTGGGGCTGGTGTTTCAAAATCCGGATAATCAAATCGTCTCGTCTATTGTAGAAGAAGACGTAGCCTTCGGCCCCGAAAATTTGGGGCTGCCGCCGGAAGAAATTCGCCGCCGGGTAGACGAAGCCCTGCGGCAGGTAGACATGACCGACTACCGCACCCACTCTACCAGTCGGCTTTCGGGCGGGCAAAAGCAGCGGGTGGCCATAGCCGGTATGCTGGCCATGCACCCCCGGTGTTTGGTGCTGGACGAACCCACCGCCATGTTAGACCCGCGCGGCCGCCGGGAGGTACTGCAAACCGTGCGGCGGCTGAACCGCGAGGCGGGTATGACGGTGATTTGGATTACCCATTATATGGAAGAAGCCGCGCTGGCCGACCGCTGCGTGGTGATGCAAAAGGGCGGGGTACTGCTGGACGGCACCCCCGCTGAGGTGTTTGCCCGCCGGCAGGTGCTGCAAAGCGCGGGGCTGGATATGCCCCCCGCCTGCCGCCTGGCCTTTGCCCTGGCAGACGTCGGCTTGCCGCTGCCCTGCCTGCCGCTGACGGAAGAAGACTGCGCTGCGGCGCTGGCCCGCTTACTTGGGCGAGAGAATAACGGGGAAGGAACGGGCGCATGGCAGAACTGAGAGTAGAGGGGCTTTCGTTTGTATACGGAGCGGGAACGCCCTATGAAAAAACCGCCGTTTCTGACGTATCGTTTACCATAGCCGCCGGAGAAATTGTAGGGGTCATCGGCCATACGGGGTCGGGTAAATCGACCTTAATGCAGCTGCTCCCCGGGCTGCTGCGCCCCGCCGCCGGGCGGGTGCTGCTTGGCGGCGAAGACATTTGGGCCAACGAAAAGGCGGTGCGGCAGTACCGCTTTCGGGTGGGGCTGGTGTTTCAGTACCCCGAGTATCAGCTTTTTGACGAAACGGTAGAGCGCGACATCGGCTTTGGCCCCCGCAACATGGGCCTTGCCCTCGAAGAGGTAGCCGCCCGCGTGCGGCGGGCCGCCGCCGTGGTGGGCTTGCCCGAGCGGCTGCTGCGCCATTCGCCCTTTGACTTATCGGGCGGCGAAAAACGCCGCGCGGCCATTGCCGGGGTGCTGGCCATGGAGCCGGAGGTGCTCATTTTAGACGAACCCACGGCGGGGCTGGACCCCGCCGGGCGGCAAACCATTTTAGAGATGATTCGCGCCTACAACCGCCAAACCGGCGCGGCGGTGCTCTTTGTTTCGCATACCATGGAAGACGTAGCGGCCGTGGCCGAGCGGGTGCTGGTGCTCTCTGCCGGGCGGCTGGCGCTGCAAGGGCCTCCGGCCGAGGTGTTTGCCAAAGAAGAGGAGCTGCGGGCGGCGTCTTTAGACGTGCCGGCCTATACCCGCATTTTGGCGGCGCTGCGGCGGCAGGGCTTTCCCGCGGTGCGGCAGGGGCTTTACACGCTGGAGGAAGCGGTGGCCGAAATTCAGCGCCTCTACGCCGAGGGGAAGGGGGGCGCCACATGCTGAACGACATTACCTTTGGCCAGTATTACCCGGCCGAAAGCCCCCTGCACCGGTTAGACCCGCGGGTGAAGCTGGTGCTCACCGTGGGGTTAATTGTAGTCATTTTTCTGGCGCGGGTGGCGGTATCGTTACTGCTCGTTACGGCGCTGCTGCTGGCGGTCACGCTGCTCTCGCGCATTCCGCTACGGCTGACGCTCAAAAGCTTAAAGCCCGTGCTGCCGCTGCTCATTTTAACGGCGGTTATCAATTTGTTTTACGCCTCCGGCGGCCGGGTGGTGTTGCAGGTGTGGAAGCTCACCATCACCACCGGCGGCCTGCTTACGGCGGGGTATATGGCGCTGCGCATTTGCCTGCTCATTCTCGGCAGCTCGCTGCTGACCTACACCACCACCCCGACCGACTTAACCGACGCGCTGGAACGCCTGCTTTCTCCCCTAAAAGCGGTGCGGTTAGACGTGCACTCGCTCGCCATGATGATGACCATCGCGCTGCGGTTTATCCCCACTTTAATTGAAGAAACAGAAAAAATTACCGCCGCCCAAAAGGCGCGGGGGGCAGATTTAGAGAGCGGCAGCCTGCTGCGGCGGGTGCGGGCGCTCATTCCCATTTTAATTCCGCTGCTCATTTCCGCCTTTCGGCGGGCGGCGGAGCTGGCCGACGCTATGGAGTGCCGCTGTTACCACGGGGGCGAGGGCCGCACCCGGCTAAAGCAGCTGCGCCTTGCCCCGCGCGACGGCGCGGCGCTGGTACTCTTTTGCCTGCTTGCGGCGGGAGTTGTGCTTGCCAACCGCTTTTTGCCGGGCCTGCTTTACGGGCTGTTTGCCCGCTTGTGGTGAGCGCCATGCGGTATTTGCTCACTTTATCTTACCTTGGCACCGCCTACCACGGCTGGCAGGTGCAAACCAACGCCCGGGCCATACAGCCGGTGGTGCAAGACGCCATGGCCGAGCTTTTCCCCGAGCGGCCGGGGCTGACCGGCTGCAGCCGTACCGACGCCGGCGTGCACGCCGAGCGCTACTATTGCCATTTTGACAGTGACCGCGTGGTAGACCCCTATGGCGTGATTTGCTCGCTCAACCGCCGCTTGCCGAACGATATTGCGGTGGTAGACTGCCGCCCGGTGGCGAACGATTTTCACGCCCGCTACTCGGTTACCGCCAAAGAATATGAATACCGCATTTACAACGGGCGCCACCGCGACCCCTTTACCCTTGGCCGGGCGCTGCATTACCGCTTTCCGCTGCGGGTAGAGGCCATGGGGGCGGCGGCCGCCTGTTTTGTGGGGCGGCAGGACTTTTCGTCCTTTTGCGCCGGGCGGGCCAAGCCGGGCGACAAAACCCGCAGCGTGTTTGCGGCCGAGGTGTACAGGCAAGGCGATTTGGTGATTTTTCGGGTAAAGGCCGACGGCTTTTTGTACCACATGGTGCGCATTATGGCCGGTACCCTGCTGCGGGTGAGCGAGGGCAAGCTGGCCCCGGGCGACCTGCCCGCCGTTTTGGCGGCGCGCGACCGCCGGGCGGCCGGCCCCACCGCCCCGCCGGAGGGGCTCTACTTAACCCGCGTATGGTATGAGAACGAATAAGAAAGAATCAAAAAGAATCAAAAAGAAAGGGGACGACCCATGGCAAAGCAGCAACAACCGGCAACAGGCGACCGCAAAGCAGCAATGGAGCGTACCCGCGTGCGGGTGATTGCCGCCGGCCGGGGGGCCGGGCAAACCAAAAAGCAACGCGAAGCCTTAGAGCGGCAGGAGCAAAAGCTCGCCCGCCGACTGGAAAAACAATCCGAGCGGCAGGCCGAAAAACAGGCCAAACGCGAGGCCAAAGAGCTGGCCAAAGAAGCGGCTACCGAACAGGCCAAAGAAGCGACTGCCGAACAGCAAACCGGGCAGGCAACCCGGCAGCGTAAACCCAAAGCCGGGCAGCCGGGCGCCAAAAAGCCCCGGTGGGGGTTCGCTGTTTTCAAGACCAAAAAGGCTGCCCCCGCCCCGGCGGATTCGGCCGCCGGGGAGGCGCCGCCCCCCCAAAAAGGGGCCGCCGCCCGCCGCGCCTTTACGGTGCTGCGGGGGGGCCGGGGCAAAAAGTGGGTGCGGCTGCTGCCCATTGCGGCGGCGGTGCTGGCGGCGGTGCTGATTATAAACGCCGCGCTGCCCGTGTCGCTGCCGGAATATATGCAAAACCTGCTGGCCGGTGGGGGCGAGGGGCCGGGCTTCCCGGTGAGCGTAACCCCGGCAGAGGCGAACGCGCTGCTGCCGGCGGGCAGCGACGTGGCCTTGCTTTCTGACGCTACCCTGACTCTTTACACCGCCGGGGGCAAACGCATTGCCGAGCGGCAGCACGGGTTTTTGCACCCCGCCTTTTGCACCAGCAGCGTGCGGGTGCTCACCTACGACCGGGGCGGGGTGGGCGTGCGGGTAGAAAACCGCGCCGGGGAGCTGCTTAGCCTACAGGCAGAGCACCCCATTACCGCCGCCGCGCTGGCCGCAAACGGCAGCTTTGCCCTTGCGGTGCGGGGGGGCGACTACACCGCCGACGTTACGCTTTATTCGCCGGGGGGCGAACCCCGCTTTACCTGGCATTCCTCCGGGCGACAGGTCACCACGCTGGCGCTCTCCGGGAATGGCCGCTACCTTGCGGTGGGTACGGTGTCGGTCGCGGGGGGCGAGGCGGTAGCCGGGCTGCTTTATTTTGATAGCCGCCGGGGCGAGACGTTATTTGAAGAAAGCTATCAGGGCAGCCTGCTGCTTTCGCTCTCGGTTAAGGGGTCGGGCGTTACGGCGGTGCTCAGCGACCGGCTCTCTCACGTGGATAAAACCGGCGCCCGGCAGGATTTACCTTTTGAGGGGGGCAGCTTGCTCTGTTACGACAACCGCGCCTCTTTTGGCACCGCCGTGGTGCTGGGCATGTACCAAAACGACCAAAACAGCCGCCTGCTGGTGGTCGACCGCTCGCTTGCCGAGCTCGGCCGGGTAGAGCTGGGCGAAGAGGCGGCGGGGGTTTCCTGCTCCGGCGGCAGCGTGGCGGTGCTCACCGGCGGCAACG
>CANQGN010000109.1 GCA_947623215.1 uncultured Clostridia bacterium | reverse complement strand
ATGACTCCGCCGGCGTAGCCGTGTCCGACGGGGCTGAAATAAACTTAGCCAAATCGGCGGGCAAGCTTGACCGCCTCTTTGGCCACGTTGACCGAGTGGCGGTAGCGTTTTTCTGACAATCGCGCACGAATGAGCTCGTTATAGGGTTGTAATTCTTCCCACGGCATGGCAACGTCACTCCTTATACAATGCGTTTTCGCGGATATATTGCTCCACCGCCGGCGGCACCAGCCCGGTAATCGGCTGCCCCGCCCGCAGCCGGTCGCGAATGGCGCTGGAGGATACCGCCTCCGGCTCCATGGGCAGCAGCAGCACGCGCCCCCCGGCGGCCTCTACCGCCGCCTTTTGGCGTTGTAATGCCGCCTGCCCCGCGCCGCGGTCGGCCACCGCAAAGCCGGTTAACGTGACCAGCCGCTCGGGCGAGCGCCAGCGCGAGAGCGACAAAAAGGCGTCTGCCCCGCACAAAAACCAGTATTCGTCCGGCCGATTGTGCAAAAACCATTCAACCGTTTGCACGGTGTAGCTGGGGGCGGGCAGCGAAAACTCGGCGTCGCTTACCGCCATGGCGCTCTCCCCCGCCGCCGCCAGGGCGCACATGGCATAGCGGTGGCGCTCTGCCGCCATGGCGCGGCCGGTTTTAAAGGGCGAGCAGGCGGCCGGCAGCCAAAGCAGCTTAGCCCCCGGCAGGGCGGAAAGGGCGGCGCGGGCTAAGCGCAGGTGGCCGTTGTGCACCGGGTTAAAACTGCCGCCGAATAAAACGGTGGGCATAAACTTCTCGCCTCTTTTCTGATTAAACGCCCGCAAACCCACCGAAACTAACCATGAAAATGAAAACGCATGGGGGTTTTACGGAATGATAAAAGGGGTAAACCGAACGATTATAGAAGTGCCCAATCCCGCCAGCCGGTACTTTGAACGGGCGCTGCTGTTTGTGCGGCCGGACTGGGAGGCCGCCGGCGGCCGACTGAAAAGCGAGGCGGAGCGGTTTGTGGCCACGGTGGGCAGCCCGCCCCGCCCCCGCCCGGCCCACGCCAAAGAGCGGCGGCGGCAACGCGCCTTTGCCCTGCTGGCGCTGGGCTTTGCGCTGGGGGTGCTGTGCGGGGCGGCGGCCGGGTGGCTGCTTGCGCGGCTTTAGCCAATATAGCCGTATACCATCATCACCGGCAGGGCGGCGCGGGTTTGGCCAAAGCGCAGCGAAGCGTCAAAGCTACGGTGGTTTTCGTCCCCGCCCGGGGTAGCCGCCACGCTAAGGGGCATCAGCTCCAAACAATAGCCCGGGCGACCGGCGGTTTGGCGAAACCAGTTTTCCAGCCCGCCGCCGTAGCCCGAGACCTCTTTAGAGGTTTGGCAGGGTTCTATGCCGCAGCGTTTTTTCAGCTGAGAGGCCACTTTGGCGGAGGCGCCGACGGAGGGGTTGGTGGCGTCTGACCAATAGAGGCAGTCCCCCCGCACGTGAACGGAAGTCAGCCACATAAAATCCTCTTTTTCGCAAAGCGACATGAGGGCGCGGGTTTCGGGTTCCGAAGCGGCGGCGGGGCCTTTGTAATATTCGCTGTGCCCGCCGGTGGCCGGCAGGTCTATCTGCTCCCACAAAAAGGGGAAGTTCCGGTTTAAGTTTACCCCGTTGGCGTTGGCTTTATAGTCGTTCAGGGTAGCTTTTTCCGGGTAGGTTATCGCCACGTTGGGTTCCGCCCGGCCGCCTACTATCTCCAGCCCGTCCGGGTTGGCCAGCGGCAGCAGGTAGAGGGTGTATACGCTCAGCAAATTGCGCATGTTAAATTCTTCATACCGGCCGGTGGGGCTTTGGTAGGCCTCGCAAAATTCTTCCATACACCGCAAAAGATAGCTGACAGAAAGCCCCTCGCGGGCGTGAATGCCCCCCACCACCAGCGCCTTGGCGGGGCCGTGGCCCAGCTTTACCAGCGTAAGCGCCCGCCCCTGCGCCGACCGGCCGACGGTAGAAAGGCGAAGCAAATCCGGGTATGCCTGTTGCAGCGAGAGCAGCTGTTGCTGCACCGAGGCATAGGTGGCCCGCCGGGTGTACTGCACCAAACCGGCGGGGTCTTCTGTGCGCGGCAGCGCCGCCACGGCGGCGGGGCAGGCGGAATTTGCCGCCGGGGCCACGGCAATGGGCGGGGCCGGGGGGGCAGAAGGCACGGCAGAAGCAGACGAGAGCGCAGCTTCGCTTTGCGCGGGCTGAGAAGACGCCGCCGGGGGCTGCGGCGGGGCGGAGGACAAGCGCACCAGCCGACCCGCCGCAAAGGTTGCGGCAAAGCAAACGAGCAGGGCGGTAAGCAGGGCGCTGATAATGCGAAGGGCCTTCACGGCGACCCTCTCCCCCTTTCATATTACAAATTACGACAAAAGGATTGTACCATACTTTGCGGCGATTTGCAATCCCGCAAAATGCAAAAAGCCGGGGCAGAGAATCCTCTGCCCCGGCGTGGAGCTACTGATCCGATTCGAACGGACGACCTGCTCATTACGAGTGAGCTGCTCTACCAGCTGAGCCACAGTAGCGTGAAAACCCTTTTGGTATTATAGCAGGTTCCGTTCTTTTCGTCAAGTGCAAATTTTCGGCTTCTTGCCGGGTGAAAACATACCTATTCCGAAAGCCACAAATCTTCGCTTCTCAATCGGGCAATGGTGGCGTCGTGCCCCTCCAGCGTGTCGTTGTAATAATACTTGCCCTGGGTGTCGGTTACAAAGTAAAAGGCGGTTACCGTTTCGTCCGGGTGGGCGGCGGCCCGCAGCGCCTTTTGGGTTACGGTGCACAGCGGCCCGGGAGGCAGCCCCTCTACCTCGTAGGTATTATACCGGCCGTTGCCGTAGGGGTACTTCATAGTGGGGTCAGACTGTAGCTTGCGGGTACCGGCCGGCCATTTGTTCAGCCGATTGTAAAACACCTGCGCCACGCGGGGCTGTTCGTCGTAGTAACCGTCCGTTTCCAGCTCTACAATAGAGGCGAGGGTTAAAAGCTCGTGGGTGGTCAGCCCGCGCTGGCGGGCGGCCTCGCGCAGGTCGGGGGTGAATTTTTCTTCCGTATTATCCAGCATTTTTTGCAGTACCCGGTGGGCGGAATCGTTGGGGTAAAACGAATAAGTGTCCGGGAACAAATACCCCTCCAGCGCACAGTAAACCGAACCGTCTTTGGGTACGGCCGCCAGCAGCGGGCTTTCAAAGGTGCCGGTTAAGGCCTCCTGTCGCAGCTCTGCCGCCGGGCAGACGCCCGCTTTTTCTAAAATGGCAAACACGTCGTCTAACTGCTTGGCGGCGGGAATGGTAACCGAAACGTCCTCTGCCTTGGCGGGTTCGGCCAGCGACTCTAAAATTTCGGTATAGCCCATTTTGTTGGTAAAGTCGTGCACGCCGTAGTTCATATTATCGCCTTTGCCGGTGAGCTTTAAATAAAGCAAAAAGAGATGCCGGCTGAGCAGCACGCCTTCGTCTTCCAGCGTTTGGGCAATCTGCTGCACCGTAGCGCCCTGCGCCACCTCAATTTGCACGGTGTGGGAGGTTTCGCCCTGCAGCACGTCTTTGCCGAGGCCCAAGTAGTCGCTCGCGGCAAACAGCCCCGCAGCGGCAAGCCCCAGAGAGAGAATGGCCACCGCCGAAAGCCAAAGCGCCACCGAAAGGCAACCGCTTTTGCGGCGTTTTTTCCCTTTTCCCCGTTTTTTGCGCTCTTTTTTGGCTTTTTCGGGTTTTTCTGCCGGTTCCGGCTTGTCCGGTTTGTCCGGCTTGTCCGGCGTTGCCGCTTCTGTCTCCGCCGCCTCGGCAGGCGCAGTTTCCTCTTCCGGCGCGGCTTCGGCCGCCTCGGCGGGCGGCGTTTGCCCCGCCTGAGGGGCAGGGGTTTGCCCCGCCTGTGCGGCAGGGGTTTGCTGCTCGTTTTGTTCTGGTTGCTCTTGCTGTTCTTTTTGTTCCAACTGCGCTAAAATGGCGTCAATTTGAAATTCGTCATTCGGATTTTGGTTTTCCTGCATGGCAGGCGCCCTCCCCAACTGTTTGAATTTTGGCTTTGGGAGACAGCGGCGACGGGCGGCGAACGTACCGCTCGGTCACCAGCAAATCTACCGGGCGGTCGTACCGCCCGCGAAACAGACTGTACCGCACGCAGGCGGCGTAGCATACCCCCACCGCCCGGCCGGTAAAGTCTGTAAGAAACCGGTCGTAGTACCCCTTGCCGTAGCCTAAGCGAAAGCCGAAATGGTCAAAACACAGACCCGGCACAATGCACAGGTCGTGTTCATTCGGCACAATGAGGCGGGCGGGGTCGGGTTTTGGCTCCAGCACGCCGAACATACCGGGGCTAAGCGTGCGCAGCGAGTCAATGGTATAAAACTCCATTTGCCGCGTGCCGGGCACGCAGCGGGGCACCGCCACCTGCTTACCGGCCGCCAGCGCCGCCTCAATTAAACGGCGGGTGTCTACCTCTATGGGGGTAGAAACGTAGGCGAGCAGTCGACTGCACTGGCGGTAGTAGCTCAGCCGCTGCACCCGCTGCAAAATGCGGTCGTTCATTTGCCGCTGCTGCTCGGGGGTAAGGGCGGTGCGGTAGTCGCGGTAACGCTGGCGCAGCGCCTGCTTGTAGGCGCGAATGTCTCTCATACGGTCATTTGAATGGAGCGCAGCAGCTGCTCGGCCGTCTCTCGCCCTTTTAGGGCGGCTACCAGCTCGGCCGCAAACTGCCAGGCGCAGCCCGCCCCCCGCGCGGTGATAATGTTGCCGTCTTTTACGGCGGGGGCGCCCGCCAACCGCGCCCCCTCGCAGGCGGCCTCAAACCCCGGAAAACAGGTTGCCTGCCGCCCGGCAAGCAGCCCCCGGTGCCCCAACACAGAGGGGGCGGCGCAAATGGCGCCAATCAGCTTGCCCTGCTTGGCGCAGTGGGTAATCAGACTCTGCACGGCGTCGCTGGCCTCTAAATTTTTGGTGCCGGGCATTCCGCCGGGCAGCACAATACCGGTCAGCTCTTCCGGGTGCAGCTCCTCTACCCGGCAGTCGGCCGCAACGGCAATGCCGTGCGCCCCGGTTATCTGCCGCCCGCCTACCCCGGCGGTAACGGTTTTTACCCCCGCCCGGCGGAGCAAATCCACCGGTGAGAGCGCTTCTATTTCTTCAAATCCTTCGGCTAATAATACCGCAATCATCTTCTCTTGTCCCCTTTACCCTAAGCATTCGTTTACCAGCCGCAGCAGGCGGTCGGCAATGGCCTCTACCGGCAGCGGGTCGTCGCCCGCCGCACACGGCAGCGCCTGCCAGCCCTCCCGCTCGGCGGCAAAAAGCGCCGCCTCGCGGCAATGGCGCAAATAATCCACGATATTTTCGTGAATGTCTTTTTTGGTT
>CANQGN010000108.1 GCA_947623215.1 uncultured Clostridia bacterium | reverse complement strand
TGTTAATAGAGGTAAACGTGGGGGGAGAAGCCAGTAAGTCCGGCGTGGCCCCCGCCGCCGCCGCAGAGCTTGCCGCCGCAGCCGCCGCCCTGCCGGGGGTGCGGGTGCGCGGCCTTATGACCGTGCCGCCCCGCTGCGATTCGCAGGAAGCGCGAAAATTTTTTTCAACTATTTATGCTTTGTCTGTTGACATTCGCGCACAAAACATAGATAATGTAACTATGGACGTTTTATCCATGGGCATGTCTGCCGATTTTCGGGAGGCCATTGCCGAGGGTTCTACCATGGTGCGGCTGGGCTCGCTCTTGTTTGGCAGCCGCACGTAAAGTAAAAGGATAACGGAGGGATTTGCAATGGGTTTTATGGACAAAATCAAGAACCTGATGAACGCGCCGGAAGACGACGTGTTTGACGAGCAGGAAGAAGAGGTTACGGTAACCGAACGGTCGAGCAAACGCGACTCGTTTGACGAATTTACCCCGTCGACTTCTTCTTACAGCGCCCCTACGACGGATAAAAAGAACAAGGTTGTTAACATTCACGCCACCACGCAGCTACAGGTGGTGCTGGTAAAGCCGGAGCGCTTTGCCGACGCCCCCTCCATTGGCGACCACTTAAACAACAAGCGCACCGTGGTGCTCAATTTAGAGTCTACCCCCAAAGACGTTTCGCGGCGTTTAATTGACTTTTTAAGCGGCGTAGCCTACGCCAACGACGGCACGCTGAAACGCGTGGCCAACAGCACCTTTATTATTACCCCCTACAACGTAAACATTATGGGCGATTTGCTGCTGGACGAGCTGGAAAGCAGCGGCCTCTACATATAACCGATTCACCGGCAATAGAGAAAGGGGATGCAAGCGATTATGATTACCGCTGCGGATATTCACAATGCAAAATTTGAGCGGGTGCGCCGCGGGTACGATATGACCGAGGTAGACAATTTGCTCGACAAGGTTGCCGATACCCTGGAGGCCATGACCCGCGAGCGGGACGAGCTCGCCAAAAAGCTGGAAGTGCTGGCCAAGCGCATTCAGGAATACCGGCAGGACGAAGACAGCATTCGCTCCGCCTTGCTGACCGCGCAAAAATCTGCCGACCAGATTTTGCGGGAGGCGGAAGAAGAAAAAGAACGCCTGCTGGCCGACGCGCACCGTCAGGCGGAGGATTCGGTGCGGCTGTCGCAGGAGAAATCCGTCAGCATTGCCAACGAAACCCGCGATAAAGTGGCGCAGGTGCTGGGCGAGGCAAAGGAAAAGGCCGCCCACATTTTAACCGAAGCCAAAGAGAAGGCCGAGCGGCTGAAAACCGAAACCACCGACCATTATCAGGCAGAAAAGCGCTATCTCGGCTTGCTGCGCGAAAGTGAAGAGCAATTTCGCCAGCAGCTGCTGGAGCTTTATAAACAGCAGTTTGAACTGCTTAAAAAAGGGCCGGAGGCCGTGCGGTTGCTCGAGGCTTCGCTGAAAAAGCAGCCCGAACCGGCTACCTTGCGTACCCCGCCCGCCGCACCGGCCAAACCGGCTGAACCGGCGGCAGAGGCAGAAAAAGCCCCCGCCTTTATGGGGCCGGAAGACTTGCCCCTGCCGGTGGCCGAAAAACCCGCCGCCAAAAAAGAAGCGGAAGACACCCCCATTCAAAACGGCTTTTCGGTACAGCCCCCCGCCCCGGCTAAGGCGGAAGAGACTGCCGACCGGCAGGCGGCCACCCTGTGAAACGCCGCCTTTCTGCCGCCTTGCTGGCAGTGCTGGTGGTGGCGGCCGACCAGCTGACCAAATGGTTGGTTGCCGCCCACTGTACGCTCTACGACCACCGGGTGCTGGTGCCCCACCTGCTGGAATTTTATTATTTACATAACGACGGCGCGGCCATGGGGCTGTTTGCCGGTTGGCGCTGGGTGCTGGCGCTGGTAACCGCGCTGCTGCTGGCCCTCTGCGCCGGGTTTATGCTCTTTTACCCCTTCCGCGGTCTGCTGCCCCGCCTTGCTCTTGCGCTGGTGGCGGGCGGCGGCGTGGGCAATTTAATAGACCGCCTGCGGCTGGGGTACGTGATTGACTTTGTTCGCTTTCCGGTTTCGTGGTTTCCCTTTTCGTTTAATCTGGCAGACTGCGCCGTTTGCGTTGGCGCGGCGCTGCTGGTGCTGGCCGTCGCGCTAGAGGGGCGCTCTCCGCGCCCCGGGGCGCAGCCATGAGCGACCTTGCCCCCCGTACCCTTACCTTAGCGATGGGGGAGGGCGCCCCCCGCCGGCTGGACGCCGCCCTGGCCGCCTTTCCTGAGCTGGGGCTTACCCGCTCGGCCGCCGCCCGCCTGGCAGAGGCGGGGCTGGTGCTCTGCAACGGCCGCCCGGCTGCTAAAAGCGCGCCGGTACTGCCCGGCGACCGCCTGACCGTTACCCTGCCGCCCCCCGCGCCCGCCGAGGCCAAGCCGCAAAATATTCCGCTGAACGTGGTGTATGAAGACGACTGCCTGCTGGTGGTCAACAAGCCGAAGGGCATGGTGGTGCACCCCGCCCCCGGCAACCCGGAGGGCACGCTGGTAAACGCCCTGCTCTACCACTGCGGGGGTTCGCTTTCCGGTATTGGGGGGGTGCTGCGCCCCGGCATTGTGCACCGAATCGACAAAGACACCAGTGGCCTGCTGGTGGTTGCCAAAACAGACGAGGCGCACCTCTTTCTTTCTCGCCAAATTCAGGCCCACAGCTTTTTGCGGGAGTACCGCGCCGTGGTTTACGGCCGGGTAAAGCAGCCGCAGGGCACGGTAAACGCCCCCATTGGCCGCCACCCGGTAGAGCGCAAGCGGCAGGCCGTGAATTATCAAACCGGTAAACCGGCGGTGACTCACTACGTGGTAGAAGAACTCTTTCGTGGGTACACTCTGCTGCGCCTCACGCTGGAGACCGGCCGCACCCACCAAATACGGGTGCACATGGCCTACCTTGGCTACCCGGTGTGCGGCGACCCGCTTTACGCCGGCCGCCGGGCAGAGAAAAGCGGCTTAAACGGCCAATGCCTGCACGCCGGTAAGTTGGGCTTTATTCACCCCAAAACGGGCGAGCAAATGGCCTTTGAGGCGCCGCTGCCCGACTATTTTACCGAGTTTCTCGCTCGTTTACCAAAGGATTGAATGTGTTTGAATCTCCCGTTTGAAGGCCTGCTGTTGCTCTCGGATATCGACGGCACGCTGGCCACCTACGACCGCCAGCTGGTTGCCAAAAACCGCGCGGCCATAGAGCGCTTTATGGCGCTTGGCGGCCTGTTTGGGGTAGCGACCGGCCGCACCGCCCGCTCTGCCAAAAAAATGATGGCCGGTTTTCCCATGAACGCCCCCAGCCTGGTGGTAAACGGCGGCGGCATTTACGACATCGCCGCCGACCGAACGCTCTTTCGCTGTTATTTGTCGCATAAAGCGCTCTCGCTGGTGGAGCCGGTGGTTACCGCCGTGCCGGGCGTGGGGATAGAGATTAACAACAACGGCCTGCTGCAATGCGTGCGCTACTCCCCCCGCTCAGAACAGCACGTGCGCTACGAGTGCGGCGACTTTACCCAGTATTCGCTGGCCGATTTGCCGCAAAACGGCAACTGGCACAAGCTGCTGTTTACCGGCCGGGAAGACGAAATAGACGAGGTAGAGGCCATTTGCCGCCGCCTCGTGCAAAGCGGCGACCCCTACTACGCTATCCGGTCAGAACCCACGCTGTTTGAAATTTTGCCGGTAGAGGCCTGCAAAGGCAAAAGTCTGGTGCGGCTGGCAGAGATGCTGGGCATCCCCCTTTCGCACACCTACGCCATTGGCGACTATTACAATGATATTCCCCTGCTTTCCGCTGCCGGTACGGCGGCGACCGTAGCGGGCGCCCCGCCGGAGGTGCAGGCGGCGACCGACTACGTAACCTGCCCCTGTGAAGAGGGTGCGGTAGCGGATTTTATCGGGTGGATAGAACGGCGGTTGGCTTAACCCGCCGCATGGGGCCCGGTACCCCTTGCCCCGCAACACTATATCAGGAGGGAACCTATTGTGGAAAATTCCGAAAAAAAGCGGCTGCAAATAGCCGCCTGCCGCATTCGCATGGGCGTGATAGAGGGCGTTCACGCGGCAAAATCCGGCCACCCCGGCGGTTCGCTTTCTATAGCGGACGTGCTGGCCTACCTCTATTTTCATGAAATGAACATTGACCCCCAAAACCCCCACATGCCCGGCCGCGACCGCATGATATTGTCGAAAGGGCATACCGCACCGGGGCTTTATTCGGCGCTCGCCAACCGGGGGTATTTTCCGGTGGAGCATTTAAAAACGCTGCGGAAGCTCGACTCTGACTTAGAGGGTCACCCCGACATGAAGCATACCCCGGGGGTCGATATGAGCTCCGGCTCATTAGGGCAGGGCATTTCGGTCGCCACCGGCGCCGCCCTGGCCGCCAAGCTAGACGGCGACGCCTTTCGCGTGTACGCCATTTTGGGCGACGGCGAGCTGGAAGAGGGCCAGGTGTGGGAGGCCGCCATGTTTGCCGGCCACAAAAAGCTGGATACCCTCTGCGCGATTGTAGACAACAACAATTTGCAAATTGACGGCACGCTGGACGAAGTGAACTCCCCTTGCCCCATTCCGGAAAAATTCCGCGCTTTTAACTGGCACACCATAGAGGTGAACGGGCACGATTTTGACGAGCTGGACGCCGCCTTCAAAGAAGCGCGTGCTACCAAGGGCAAACCTACCACCATTATTATGACCACCACCAAGGGCAAGGGCGTTTCGTTTATGGAAAACCAGGTGGGCTGGCACGGCGCCGCCCCCAACGACGAGCAGTACGAAGTCGCCATGCGCGAGCTGAACGCCGCGCTGGCAGAGCTGGAAGGGTAAAGGAGGAAGCGGAACAATGGCAGACGCAATTCAAAAACAAGCCACGCGCGAAGCCTACGGCCAGGCGTTGGCAGAAATAGGCGGGCAATACCCCAACCTGATTGTGCTGGATGCCGACCTTTCGGGCGCTACCAAAACCGGCACCTTTAAAAAGGCTTACCCCGACCGCTTTTTTAACTGCGGCATTGCCGAGCAAAACATGATTGGCGTTGCCACCGGCCTTACCATTGCCGGTAAGCTGGTTTTTTGCAGCTCCTTTGCCATGTTTGTGGCCGGGCGGGCTTACGAGCAGGTACGCAACGCGGTGGGCTACCCCCACAACAACGTAAAAATCGCCGCCACCCACGCCGGTCTTTCGGTTGGGGAGGACGGCGCAACCCACCAGTGCAATGAAGACATTGCCTTAATGCGCACCATTCCCGGCATGACCATTTTATCCCCTGCCGACGGCAACGAGGCCAAGGCCTGCGTGCGGGCGGCCGCCGCCTTTGAGGGGCCGGTTTACCTGCGCTTTGGCCGCATGGCGGTACCCATGGTTTACCCCGAAAGTCACGAGATTACCATTGGCAAGGGCATCCAACTGCGGGGCGGCAGCGACGTCA
>CANQGN010000107.1 GCA_947623215.1 uncultured Clostridia bacterium | reverse complement strand
CCACCATCACCAAATTGGCGGGGTCTAAATTCACCGCCACGCCGGTAGAGTGCAGGCCGTCTAAAAAATCGCCCAGCACGTCGGCCCGCTCCGGCCCCGTTTCTATGGCAAAGTGGCCGCCCAGCCGGTCGGCGTAAGAAGCCAGCTCGTAGCAGGCCTCCTGCATAACCCCATAGCGGGGGTGGGTTTTGTCGGCTGGTATTACCCCTATGTGGGTGGTTACAATGCCCGGCCCCAGCGCCACCGCCAGCTCCATAATGCGTTTGGAGCGCTCGATACGGGCGGGATTGGTCGCCGGGTCGTCAAACCGGCCGATGTCGCCGCAAAGCGCCGAGACGGTAAGCCCGTGGGCCGAGGCCCGGTTTAAAAAGTCCCGGCGGGCTTCCGCCGTCATATTCTTCGGCGCCATGGGGCCGCCGGTGGCGTAGACCTGCACCCCCTCCGCCCCTACTGCGGCGGCCAGCGCTAACGCTTCCGGTATGCTCGTGCGAAAAGAATCCAACATCACGCCAATGGGAAACTCACGGTTCATTTTACGCCCTCCCGCATTGTATTGCATTGGTTTTTTATTGCAGCACGTCGCTGATTTCGTGAATGTTCTTTAGGGTGGTAACAAAAATCACGGTATCGTCCGGCAGAATGCAGTCGTCGCCGGTGGGGTAAACGGGCTTGCCCCCCCGCAAAATAACCGCCACCAGCACGTTCTTTTTAAGCTTTAGCGTGCGCAGCGGCAGGCCGTTGCCGGCAAAGCCCTGCCCCACGTGAAATTCCAGCGCTTCGGCCCGGCCGTCTGCCAGGCTTACCAGCGTTTCAAAGCTGCTGTCCTCTGAATTTTGCAGCGCCCGCACGTACCGCCGCACGTTGTGGGTGGTAATGCGGTGGGGGGTTACCACGCAGTCGATGCCCGCCCGCTCTAAAATGCCGCCAAAGGTGATGTGGTTGATTTTGGTTACCACCTTGGCGACCGACTGGCTTTGGGCGAACATAGAGATAATCACGTTCTCCTCGTCCAGCCCCGTTAGGGCGGCCAGCCCGTCTACCTCTGCTATGCCTTCGTCCAGCAGCGCCTCCTGCGCCGTGCCGTCGCACAGCACCACGTCTGCCTTGGGCAGCAGGTGCGAGAGCGCCTCGCACCGGTCGCGGTCTTTTTCTAAAATCTTTACGTCCATACCGGCCAGCAGCAAAATGCGGGCCAGGTAGTAGCCCACGCGCCCGCCCCCCACAATCATGACCGAGCGGATTTTGCGGTTGGACAAGCCGATTTTTTTAAAGAGCTGGTTCATGTCGCGCATACTGCCCGTCAGGCTAATGCGGTCGCCGGCAGAAAGCACAAAGTCGCCGCCCGGAATGCACACCTGCTCGCCCCGGCAAACGCTGCACACCAGCACCCGCGCTTTGAACCGCGCCCCAAAGTCGCTCAGCCGCAGCCCGGCCAGCGGGCTGTTTTCGGCAATCACCTGCTCTATAATTTCAATGCGCCCGCGCGAGAAAAAGTCTACCTTTAACGCAGAGGGAAAGCGGAAAATACGCGAGATTTCTTCGGCCGTTTCCAGCTCCGGGTTTACGTTCATGCCGCTGCCCATTTCCGGCCGCAGCAGCACCATAGACTTGGCGAGCTCCGGCTCGCGAATGCGGGCGATGGTGTGGGCCGCCCCCATTTTTTTGGCCATAATGGCGCAAATAATGTTCACTTCGTCTGACTGGGTAACGGCCGCCACCACCTTGGCCTCCGGCACGCCGGAGGCTTGCAGCACCTCGTAGTCTACCCCGCTGCCGACCAGACCCGCCACGTCTATTTGGTTCAGCGTGGCGCTTAAGGCCTGCTCGTTTTTATCTACCACGGCAACGCTGTGGCCGTCTTCTGCCAGCGCGCGGGCGAGCGAATAGCCCAGCTTGCCGTTTCCGATTACAACAATTTTCATGGTATCCCCTGCTTTACCGGCAATTTCTGCCTTTCAATATACACCCGTCGGCGGCAAAATGCAAGCAAAATCCTTGACAAACCGCCCCCGCCGGGGGTAAAATGCACCTGTACCAAAAACTCACGTTAAAAAAAGGAGTCGTTGCCCCATGAAAACCCTTCGCCTGCTGTCGCTAATCATTCTGCTGGTTTTCGCCCTCGTCGCCTGCGGCGCCCCCGCCGCCACCCCCGCCGACCCGGCGCAAAAAACCATTACCGTTGCCATAACCGGCAAAACCGGCACAACCGAAACCCTTACCCTGCAAACCGCCGCCGAAACGCTGGAAGAAGCGCTGCGTGAGCAAAAGCTTATAGAAGGCGAGCAGGGGCAGTACGGCCTGTACGTAACCGCCGTAAAGGGAGAAGTGGCCGACTACGACAAAGACCACGCCTACTGGGCTTTCTCAAAAGCGGGGGAACCGCTGCTCACCGGCGTTTCGGGCGAAAGCATTGCAAACGGCGACCGGTATGAAATCGTTTACACCGTGGTAGAATAGCCCGCCTTTTCGTTCTCTTTTGCCCCCGTCGGCCCGCCCGGCGGGGGCTTTTTGTCTCTTTGCCCCCAAAAGCGGGGGATTGATTGGGCATATTGCACGAATTTTAGGGCTGTTTTTTGTGCTATGTGGAAAAATTTCTCGTCATAACCCCCCTGCCGCTTGTATCTTGTGCACAAATATGATATACTGAAAATACGGCGTGCCGAACGCGGGCCTCTCTTGCCCGGCGCGGCGCAAACCAGCAAGCCGCTGCTGCGGCCGCCGTATGCTAACAATTCGACGCCGAACACGGCGGGGAAAGGGTGGATTCAATTGAAACAGTATGAGACCTCACACATCAAAAATATCGCGCTGGCCGGGCACGGCGGCAAAGGCAAGACAACGCTTGCCGAGGCCATGCTTTATCTCAGCGGCGGCACCGACCGGCTGGGTCGGGTTGCCGATGGAAACACCGTGATGGATTTTGATGCGGAAGAACGCAAACGCGGCGTTTCGCTTTCTACGGCGGTAGCGCCGGTAGAGTGGGGCGGCTTAAAGCTCAATATCATCGACACCCCGGGGCTGTTTGACTTTGCGGGCGGCCTGTGCGAGGGTATGCGGGCGGCCGGCACCAGCGTGATTGTGGTTTCGGGCAAGTCGGGCTGCTCGGTAGGGGACGAAAAAGCCTACGCGGCGGCCGACCGGCAAAAAGCCGCCAAGTTTTTCTTCATCAGCAAAATGGATTCGGAGCACGCAGATTTTCAAAAAACGCTCGACTCGTTAACCGCCGCCTTTGGCCAGCAAATTTGCCCGGTGGTGGTGCCGCTGGTAGAAAATCACGCCGTGAAGGCTTACGTAAACCTGCTAACCGGCAAACAGCTCACCTACCAAAACGGCAAGGCGACCGAAAGCGACGCCGATTTATCTGCCTACCAGGCCTACGTAGACCAGCTGCAAGAGGCCGTGGCCATGACCAACGAAGAAATGATGGAAAAATTCTTCGCCGGCGAACCCTTTACCCGCGACGAAATTGTGGCCGGTATTTCTCAGGCCATTAAAAACAGCGAGCTGGCGCCGGTTTACTGCGGCTCCGGCTATACCTTAGAGGGGGTAGACCAGCTGTTAAACGGCATTGCCGCCTTTGCCCCCGCCGCCTCGGAGCGCAGCAACGAACCGGGCGAAAAAGAGGGCGAAACCTTACAGCTGAAGGCCGACCCCAACGGCCCGCTGGTAGCCATTGTGTTTAAAACCATTGCCGACCCACAGGTGGGCAAGCGCTCCTTCTTTAAAGTGATTTCCGGCACCATGAAGGCCGACTCGCAGGTGGTAAACGCCCGCACCGGCGCGGCCGAGCGGGTAAGCAAGCTCTACACCATTAAGGGCGCCCGGTTTGACGAAACCGCCAGCCTGTGCGCCGGCGACATCGGCGCCGTGGCCAAGCTTTCTACCGTTATGACCGGCGACACCCTCTGCCAGCCGGGCAACGTAATTGTCGCCCGCCCGCTGGAGTTTCCGGCCGCCTGCTACTCGCTGTGCATTAAACCCAAAAATCGCGGCGATGAAGACAAAATTGTAAACGGCCTGAACCGGTTAATCGAAGAAGACCCCACCATTTCGCAGGCCTCTAACGCCGAAACCCACGAGCAGATTCTCTCCGGCCTCGGGGAGCAGCACTTAGACGTGGTAGTGGCCAAGTTAAAGAGCAAGTTTGGGGTAGACGTACTGCTCTCGCCCCCCACCGTGGCCTACCGCGAGACCATTCGCAAAAAGGTAGAGGTGCAGGGTCGGCACAAAAAGCAGTCGGGCGGGCACGGCCAGTTTGGCGACGTGTGGATTCGCTTTGAACCGTGCGAGAGCGACGAGCTGGTGTTTGAAGAAGAGGTGTTCGGCGGCTCGGTGCCCCGCAACTTCTTCCCGGCGGTAGAAAAAGGGCTGCGCGAGTGTATGCAAAAGGGCGTGCTGGCCGGTTACCCCGTGGTGGGGGTAAAGGCCACGCTCTACGACGGCTCTTACCACCCGGTGGATTCTTCTGAAATGTCCTTTAAAACCGCCGCTTCCATTGCCTTCCGCAACGGCATTGCCGCCGCCAACCCCACCATTTTAGAACCCATTGGCGCCTTAAAGGTAACCGTACCGGGCGACAACATGGGCGACGTAATGGGCGACGTAACCAAGCGGCGGGGCCGGGTGCTGGGCATGAACCCCACCGAGGGCGGCCAGCAACTGATAGAGGCCGAGGTGCCCATGGCCGAAATGAGCGACTTCGCCACCGTTTTGCGCTCGGTTACCCAGGGGCGGGGCAGCTTTTCGCTCACCTTTGAGCGGTACGAAGAAGCCCCCCAACCGGTGGTAGAAAAAGTCGTGGCCGAAGCCAAGGCCAAAGCGGAAGAATAAAGTTTCTAAATTTTTAAAAAACAAGCAGCCGCGTAAAAACGGCTGCTTGTTTTATTAGGCGGGTACAAGGTCGATGATGACGTACTCCGAAAAGGTGCCGGTTTTAAAGGGAATGGCCCAGCCGGAGAGGCCGGAGGTGACCACAAAGGTGGTGTCGCCCCGCTGCTCTTTGCCGTACACGCGGCGGGGAAAATATGCCCCCCGTGGGTGTGGCCAGAGAGCACCAGCCCCGCCCCGGCGGCGGCCTCGTTTGCGTAGTCGTTGGGCTGGTGGTCCAGCACAATAGAAAACGCCCCCGCCGGACAACTTGCCAGCAATTCTGCCGCCGTGGCCCGCTCGGCCGCCGAGCGGTCGCGCCGCCCGGTTAAGTACCACGCCCCGCCAAGCAGGCGGCCTTCATCTTCCAGCACCGTTACGCCGTTTTGCCGCAGCTCTGCTTTCAGCTCCGCCAGCGTAAAGCCACGGGTGTTAAAGTAGCCGGGGTCGTGGTTGCCCAACGCCAAAAATACGCCGTAGGTGGTGTGCAGGCTGCCCAGCGCCCGGCAGGCCTCGCGCATATCGGCCGGGGTGGTGTCGTCGTCTACAAAATCGCCCGCCACCGCCACTACGTCGGGCGAAGCTTCCTCTACCCGGCGCAGCTGCTCGGCAAACTGGCGGCCGTTTAAGGTGGCGCCCAGGTGCACGTCTGCCAGCAGGGCAATGCGC
>CANQGN010000106.1 GCA_947623215.1 uncultured Clostridia bacterium | reverse complement strand
GCGCGCTGCTTTGCTGCGGCTGCACGTCCCAAAACGCTGGTACAGCCAGTAAGCCTGCCGCCGTATCGTCTCTGGTGCCCACCGCCTCTGCCGCCGGGGTCGGCGAGCGCACGCTCACGCTCACAAATGAGACCGCCGCGCCGGGGCAAACGGTTACCGTGCAGCTGCTGGTAAGCGAAGGGGCGGGCATTGCCGCGACGGATTTAGAGGTAACCTACGACCCCGCGCTACTGACCTACCAAAGCTACCAGACAGACGACTGCTACCGCGAGGGCACCGTGCTGGCGGAAGAAACCGAACCCGGTAAAATAGCCCTAACCCTGGTAACCCTGACCCCCCGCGAACCGGCCGGGGCGCTGGCCAGCCTGACCTTTACCGCCGGTCAAACGGCGGGGGAAGCGCCCCTTTCGCTTACCGCCACCAGCTGTTATAACGAAGAGGCGGCGCCCATTTCGGTCAGCTGCTCCGCCGGGTCGGTTACAATCCAATAAAAAAGGTAGACATTTGCGGTCGATTGGTGTATAATGACTGCGTTGTAATTTTCACAAAGAAGGGTGTATGAATGAAAACAAAAGCAGTCCGTATTTACGGCGAAAACGATCTGCGGCTGGAGGAATTTGAACTCCCCGCGCTGCAAGAAGACGAAATTTTACTCAAAGTCGTCTCCGACAGTATTTGTATGTCTTCTTACAAAGCTGCCATTCAGGGCGCGGCCCACAAGCGGGTGCCCAACGACGTGGCGGAGCACCCCACCATTATCGGGCATGAGTTCTGCGGCGAAATTGTAGAAGTCGGCGCCCGCTGGCAGGGGCAGTACAAGCCGGGCGAAAAGGTCTCCATTCAACCGGCGCTCAACGACCCGGCGGATATTTACGCCGCCCCGGGCTATTCTTTCCGGTACATCGGCGGCGACGCCACCTACGTTATCGTTCCCCGCAAGGTGATTGAATTCGGCTGCCTGTTAAAGTACACCGGCGACGCCTTCTTTTACGGTTCGCTTTCGGAACCGGTGGCCTGCGTGATCGGCGGCTTCCACACCAGCTGGCACAACATTGCCGGTCACTACGCCCATACTATGGACATTGTGCCCGGCGGCGCCATGGCCATTTTGGCCGGTGCGGGCCCCATGGGCCTTGGCGCCATTGACTATGCCATTCACCGCGACCGCCACCCCTCTGTGCTGGTGATTACCGACGTAGACGACGCCCGCTTAGCCCGCGCGGCCTCGATTTACACGCCGGAAGACGCGGCCAAGTTTGGGGTGCAGCTGCACTACGTAAACACCGGCAAGTTAGAAGACCCGGTGGCCTCCCTGCGGGCGCTGACCGGCGGCAAGGGATTTGACGACGTGTTTGTCTTCGCCCCCGTAAAACCGGTGGTAGAGCAGGGCAGCGCCATTTTGGGGCACGACGGCTGCTTAAACTTCTTTGCCGGCCCCACCAACACCGCCTTTGCGGCCGAGTTTAACTTCTACCAGGTGCATTACGACACCACCCACATTGCCGGTAACTCCGGCAGCAATTTAGACGATTTGTTTGAGGCCATTTCCATGATGGCTTCGGGCAAAATTAACCCCGCCTCTATGATTACCCACGTGGGCGGGCTGGACGCCGTGGTAGAAACCACCCTGAACCTGCCCAAAATCCCCGGCGGCAAAAAGCTCATTTACACCCACATCTCTATGCCGCTGGTGGCCATAGACGATTTGCCGGAGCTGGGCAAAACCGACCCCATGTTCCAAAAACTGGCGGACATTGTGGCCGCCAACAACGGGCTGTGGTGCTATGAGGCCGAGCAATACCTGCTGGCCAACGCCAAGCCCCTGTAAGCGACCGACAAACTGCCTCGCCTGAGGTATAATAAATGGGAGGAACCATAGTATGAAAATCTTTTTGGACAGCGCCCACATTGAGGACGTAAAAAAAGCCTACGACATGGGCGCCATTTCGGGCGTTACCACCAACCCGTCCATCATTTCGCGCGAGAATCGCAAATTTGACGATTTGCTGGAAGAAATCACCTCTATCATCACCGACGGCCCGGTATTTGCCGAGGTGCTGGCGCTGGACGCCGAAGGCATGATTGCCGAGGGCCGTGCGCTGGCGAAAAAGAGCAAAAACATTGTTGTAAAAATCCCCAGCATTCCCGAGGGCTTAAAGGCGGTTAAAACGCTGGCGGCCGAAGGGGTAACCGTTTGCGTTACGGTTATTTTCTCCGCCGCGCAGGCGCTGCTGGCGGCCAACGCCGGGGCCTCTTACGTGGCGCCCTTTGTAGGCCGGTTAGACGATATTGGCGAAAACGGGTTGGACCTCGCCGGTGAAATCCGCGAGATTTTTGACGCGCAGGGTATTGATACCAAAATCGTGGCCGCCTCCGTTCGCCACCCGGTGCACGTAACGGAGCTCGCCAAAATGGGGGTAGACGTTGCCACCATGCCCTTTAAGGTGATTATGCAAATGGCCACCAACCCCAACACCGCCCGCGCGGTAGACGGCTTTTTGAAAGACTGGGAAAAGGTGCCGAAGGACTAAGATAGTTCCTTCATTTTTCCGTAAAACAACCCGCCCCCCCGCAAACGTCCGTTTGCAGGGAGCGGGTTTTGGTTTTGCTTTGCCTACTCATTTTTTAAAATTTCACGAACCGCGTCGGTTAGTCCGTAATAGAGCAAGCAATCCTTCACCCTTGCCTCGGGGTGTAAATACGAGACGATAAGTTTGTCTTCTTCCCTTACGTACCAAATGCCGCGCGAGGTCATGCGCCAGTCGGGCTTTCTCTCGTAAATATGGTCAAAGTAGAGCCATTCCGTGCCGCAGCAAATGATGACGTCGGGGTGATAAAGGGCAAGCTGTTTTTGCAGCTTTTCCCGGTGCTCGCAGGCGGCCTTTACCAGCTTTTCGGAATCGGCGGTATGCCTGCCGCTTGTTTTTTTCACGTTAACGGCGCAGATGGTTTTTAAGGTTGCCCGGCGCTGCTTTTCGCTTATCTCCTGTAGGTCGGCCCATGGAATCACGCGGTCGATTTGGTGAATGCCCATGGTCCAGCGCGTAATGTTGTTCCAGGTCTGCGGGCGGCCGCCGGCGGCAAGAAAGTCGCATAAATCCCAACCCTCGCCGCCGTTTACCTCTTTTAAAAGGTAAAGCAGGCGAATGGGGGAGGAACAATAGGCTTGCTCGTCCACCAGGCCGTCGGTAATGATGGCGGGGTCTTCTTTTCGCCATTTTTGAAAGAGCGCCTGTTGGGCTTGGAGCACGAAAACCGCCTTCTTTCTACCCGCTACTTGCCCACGCAAAAGCGGGCGAATACGGCGTTTGTGACCGCTTCGGTTACCCGCTCGCCGGTAAGCTCCAGCAGCGCGGCGAGGGCGTCGTCTAAGCAAACCGACAGGGCGTCAAGCGTAAGGCCGTCCGTCAGCGCGGCCGCCGCTTCGGTCAGGCTGCGCTCCATACGGCGGGCGCAGGCAAGCTGCCGCTCGCTGCACAGCACCCCGGCGGCGGGGTTTTCTCCGGCGGTGGAAAAAAGCGCGGTTATCGCTTCTTCTAACCCCTCGCGCCCCGTTTGCCGGGCGGCAGAAAGGCAAACCACCTGCGGGCAGTAGGGCCGCACCGCCTCCGGCGAAAGGGCGGGGGGCAGGTCGCACTTGTTGAGCACCGCCACCGCCTTACGATTTGCGCAGCTTTGCAGCAGAGAAACGTCTTCCGCCGTTAAGGGGCGGCTCGCATCCAGCACCGCTAAAATTAAATCTGCCGTTTCCAGCCGGTCGCGGGCTTTTTGCACCCCAAACTGCTCAATTTGGTCGGCCGACTGCCGCAGCCCGGCGGTGTCGCACAAATGCAGCCGCCACTCGCCCAGCTGTATTTCCTCCCGCACCACGTCGCGGGTGGTGCCGGGGGTATCGGTTACAATGGAGCTTTCGTGCCCGCTTAGGTAATTCATCAGGGTAGACTTGCCCACGTTGGGGCAGCCGGCAATTACCGTTTCTATGCCGTCGCGCACCACGCGGCCGGCGTCAAACCCCGCAATCAGGGCGCCGGTTTGGGCGTGCAGCGCCCCCAGGCGCTCGGCCAGCGTATCGGGGTCTACTGCCTCTATTTCTTCTTCGGGAAAATCCGACCAGGCGGCCAGCCAGGCCAGCAAATCGGTCAGCTCGTCGCGCAGCGCGGCCAGTCGGCGGGCGAGCGCCCCCTCCTGCACCGCCACGGCCGCCCGGGCCGCCTGGCGGCTTTCGGCGCCGATTACGTCCATCACCGCCTCGGCCTGGGTAAGGCTCAGCTTGCCGTTGCAAAAGGCCCGGCGGGTAAACTCGCCGGGTTCGGCCAGCCGCGCCCCCGCCGCCAGCGTAAGCCGCAGCGTTTCGCGCAGCACCGCCAGCCCGCCGTGGCACGAAAGCTCTACCACGTCTTCGCCGGTGTAGCTGTTTGGCGCGGCAAATACCAGCGCCACCGCTTCGTCTACCCGTTCGCCCGCCGGGGTTTCTATGTGCCCGTAAAGGGCGGTGTAGCCGGGGGCGGCGGCAAGGGATTTTTTGGCCGCCGCCGGGCGAAAGACCCGCCCCGTTACCGCCCGCGCCGCGCCGCCGGACACCCGCACAATGCCAATGCCCCCCGGCGCGGCCGCAGTAGAAATGGCGGCGATGGTGTCTTCCATTTCCCCTTAGCCTCCCCTTTGTTGATTCAGTCGGCGGCGCGTTGTTTAACGCTCCAGCCCCAATATTTTGCGGCCGTTTGCCACCAGCAGGGTAATGACCCCCGAAAGCAGCAGATTGACCGCCAGTTCAATGAAAAAATTCGCGCCGATGAAGACGGTGACAATCACCGGTACAAGCGGCCCCAGCCCCAGCCCGGCAATGTAATCGGCAAAAAAGAGCAGGCAGCCCAAAAAGAAAATGCCGGTATTGACCAGTGGGCTTACCGCCCCGGCCGCCAGCGCCGCCGCCGTGCGGTTGTACCGCTCCAGCGCGCGGTAAACGCCCCCGGCCGCCGCGCCGGAGAGCACCCCTTTGGCCAGCACGGTAACCACCGTGCCCCAAAAATTGGCGGCCAAAAAGGCCCCGGTGGCGGGGTCAAACAGCACCATGAGGCCAAACACCAGCCCCAAAAAAGCGCCTGCGCCCGGCCCGCACAGCGCCGCCCCCACCACAATGGGGGTGAGCGCCAGCGTAATGGGGAAAAACCCCGGGCGAATAAACTGGGTAAATACCTGCAGCACTACGATGATACCGGTCAGCACGGCGCAAAGCACCAACCGGCGCGTTTTGACAGTTCTCTCGTTCATTGGTATAACCTCCTGCTGTCGCTCCCGGCGCCCAATAGGCGGGCTGTCAATTCCCCGCCCGGGCGGCTGTGGGATGCGGCGCGTCATATTTTGGCAATCAATTGCCGGTTATCATTATACCGCGGCCGGGTGCAAAATGCAAGCAAAACCGCGCTTGCCTCTTGCCCCGGCCGTTTTTTTGCAATATAATAGGCAATGCAATCAGGGTACAATGCGCCTGACGCGGCGCGATTTCCCGATAGGCTTTGTTGTCGGCCTTGAAATACGTTAGG
>CANQGN010000105.1 GCA_947623215.1 uncultured Clostridia bacterium | reverse complement strand
TGCGGCTGCGGGAAGTTCAAAATTTGCCAAAAAGCGACGATTTTTGATTGACAAATCCGATGAACTGTGCTATTCTTAAATAGGAATCATTACTATTTAAGGAGCAAGCCATGGTGCGGCGATATTCCCGCCAGCGGGAGGCTATTTTACACAATCTGCAAAACCGTACCGACCACCCCTCGGCCGAAGCGGTCTACCAAAGCCTGCGGCAAACCCTGCCGAGCATCAGCCTCGGCACCGTTTACCGCAATCTGAACGCCCTGTCCGGCGACGGGCTGGTGCTGCGCTTTTCGGTCGGCGGCAAAGAGCATTTTGACGGCAACGCCGCCCCTCACCTGCACTTTATCTGCACCCGCTGCGGCCGCATAGACGACTGGTTTGACGATTCTGCCACGGCGGCGCTGCACAAGCTGGCGCAGCAACGCGGCTGTACCCTTACCCACACTCGTCTTTTGCTGTTTGGCGAATGTTCCGTTTGCCAGGCGCAAAAATAAAAAATTCATTTCATCGGAGGTTCAGCGTTATGAAAAAGTTTGTTTGTCCTGTTTGCGGTTACGTCCATATCGGCAACGAACCGCCGGAGTTTTGCCCCCAGTGCAAGGTTCCCGGTTCCAAATTTAAAGTAATGGAAGAAGGCAAAACCTGGGCGGCCGAGCATGAAGTCGGCATTGCCAAAGGGGTAGACACCCGCATTGTAGACGGGCTGAAAGCCAATTTTGAGGGCGAATGCTGCGAGGTTGGCATGTACTTAGCCATGGCCCGGGTGGCCCACCGCGAGGGCTACCCCGAAATCGGCCTGTATTGGGAAAAAGCGGCTTATGAAGAAGCCGAGCACGCCGCCAAGTTTGCCGAGCTGCTGGGCGAAGTGGTTACCCCCTCTACCAAAAAGAATTTAGAGCTGCGGGTCGACGCCGAAAACGGCGCCACCGCCGGTAAAACGGAGCTGGCCAAGCTGGCCAAAGAGCTGGGGCTGGACGCCATTCACGATACCGTGCACGAAATGGCCCGCGACGAGGCCCGCCACGGCAAAGCCTTTGAAGGCCTGCTGAAGCGCTATTTCGGTTAAACGGTAAGGAGGTGCCCACCATGCAATACGCCTGCCCCTGCGGCTATACCTACGACCCCGCGCTGGGCGACCCGGACAGCGGCATTGCCCCCGGCACGCCGTTTGAGGACATTCCGGACGATTGGGTTTGCCCGGTCTGCGGCCTCGGCAAAGACTCCTTTGAACCCGTTGCGTGACAAGCTTTGCACCAAAGATTGCGCCAACAGGTAAAAACCAAAAGCACAAAAACGCCCTCCGCCCGGTTTGCCCGGGCAGAGGGCGTTTTTTCATTCTGTCTTGTGCGGGGTTTTCAGCCAAACAAGCCGCGTTCGGCCGACCGCCGGTGCTTCGGGCGGGGCGCCTCGCAAGAGACTAAAATGGTTTCGTCTCCAAACACCTCTATGTCGCTCCACGGAATCACCAAATCCGGCTCCCGCCCAAGCAGGCCCAGCAGCTTGGGCCGCCCGTAAATGACAATGGAAGCCAGCCGACCGCTGCAGGTGTCTATTTCTACGTCGCACACGCAGCCCAGCCGCAAGCCGTCTTTCAGGCTTATCACCTCGCGGTTACGCATTTCTATAATGCGGCAGTTCATTCCGCCACCACCTCCACCACCACTATATGCAGCGGGGCGGCAAAAGAGTCTTGGCTCGTTTGCCCCGGGCTTACCCCTCTGCCTTGGCGGCCTCAAACTCGCGCACCAGCCGCTCCTCGGGCTTGGCGGTCAGCAGGCTTACCGTAACCAGCACCACGCAGTTGAGCAAAAAGGCCGGCAGCAGTTCGTAAATGGCCCACACGCCGCCAATGGGGGCGATGAGGTACTTCCAAACAAACACCATCACCCCGCCGGTCAGCATACCGGCAATGGCGCCGTATTTGTTGGCGCGCTTCCAAAACAGGGCAAAGAGCATAACCGGACCAAAGGTGGCGCCAAAGCCCGCCCAGGCGAAGGATACAATGCGGAAGACCGAGCTGTTGGGGTCGCTGGCCAAAAAGAGGGCGACGACCGAAATGCCCACCACCGAAAGGCGGGCCAGCCACATAGACTGGCGGGTCGAAAGCTTGATTTTAAAGGTCTCCTGCACCAGATTTTGCGAAATGCTGGAGGCTGCCGCCAGCAGCTGCGAGTCAGCGGTAGACATGGTAGAGGCCAAAATACCGGCCAGAATCACCCCGGCGGTAAGGGCCGGTACCCAGCCGAACCGGCTGAGGAATTTAGACAAATCCACCAAAATGGTCTCGGCGGCAGAGGCGTTGGCGTAGGTGGGCAGCACGCCCTGCTGCATTAAGCTGTAGCCGATAACGCCAATCACCACCGCAACGCCCATAGAGAGCACCACCCAAAGCGAGGCCACCCGGCGAGAGAGCTTTAGCTTGTTTTTGTCTTCTATTGCCATAAAGCGCAGCAAAATATGGGGCATACCAAAGTAGCCCAGCCCCCAGGCCATGGTAGAGGCCACCGGCAGAGCGCCGTAGCTGCCCGTTTGGCCGGTTTCTACCGAATAGCCCTTAAAGAAGTTGAGGTAGCCCGGCAGGTCGCGCACGTTGGCAAACACGTGGTCAAAGCCGCCTACCAGCCCCTCGCCAAAGCCCACAACCACCACCAGCGCAATGGTCATAATAATGCTTTGCATAAAGTCGGTCGTCGAAGCGGCCAAAAAGCCGCCCATGGTGCAGTAAAGCACAATAACGGCCGCGCTGATGAGCATGGCGGTCATGTAATTCATGCCGAACAGGCTGGAGAAGAGCTTGCCGCAGGCCGCAAAGCCGGAGGCGGTGTAGGGCACAAAGAAAATGACGATAATGAGGGCCGAGAGAATGGTGAGCACCCGGCTGTTATCGCCAAAACGGCGGGCAAAAAAGTCCGGCAGGGTAAAGGCGTCGATACGGTGGCTGTACACCCGCAGCCGCTTTGCCACCAGCAGCCAGTTGATGTAGGTGCCCACCGCCAGGCCAATGGCCGTCCACGAGGCCTCGGCAAGGCCGCCCATCATGGCCACGGCCGGCAGGCCCATGAGCAGCCAGCCGCTCATGTCGGAGGCCTCGGCGCTCATGGCGGTAACAAAGGGGCCCAGCTTGCGCCCGCCTAAGTAAAAATCACTGGCCGTGTGATTTTTCTTGGAGACCGCAAACCCGATGACCAGCATCATGAGCATATACAGCCCAATGGTCACCATAATGATGATTTCGGTTGTTGACATAACGTTTCCTTCCTTCAAATAGCTTGAACAAGGGAAGTATACCATACTTTTTATTAAACTAAAACACAGAATATCGTATAAACAATATTTTGCTGTTTTTACCGGTCTGTTCTAAAAAATGGCATAAAAAAGCGGTTTTGGCGTTAGACTATGGTTCATACCAAATCTAAAACCAAAACCGACGAGTAAAAAAATTTTTAGTCTTTTGCATCGCCTCGGTAATCGCAAAGCAGGCGGGGCATCATTTTTTCGCTGTATTCCCGCAGCGAATACTGGCCGTTGCAAATGCACCAGTCATACAGCAGCGCCCGCTCGCACAGGGCGTAGGCCCGCACAATTTCGTTGGCCGGGCAGTCGCTTTTTACTTCTCCCCGCTGCTGCCCGGCGGTTACAATTTGCCGCAGCAGCTTGTAATAAACGCGGTTTTGGTCCAGCAAATGCCGCTCACCCCGGGTGATAAGCTGGGAAGAATACAACCGCGCCAGCAGTTCCAGCGGCACGGTGGCCTCTATCATGGCAAAGAGCTCGCGGTTTAAATAGAGCAGCACCTCAAAGGCGTTGGCGGCGGGGTCCAGCTCCTCTGCCAGCTCGCGGTATTTATCGTCAAAAAGCTCCGAAAGGGTAAACAGCAGCGCGTCCTTGCCCTCAAAATAGTGGTAAAACGACCCCTTGGAGGTGCCGGAGGCCTCTATAATTTCTTCCAGCGTGGTGTCCTCGTACCCCAGCTGGTAAAACAGCTGCCAGGCGGCGGCCACAATTTTGCCCTTGGTGTTGCGGTTTTTGCGTTTCGACACAGCCGAAGCCCCCTTTTATGGCAGCGGATTTTTCCCTGCCCTTCTCCCCCATTGTACCACGAACGCCGGCAAAAAACAAGCCCCGGCCTTGGGGCGGGACGAGGCAAAATAACCCTTAAGAAAAAACCGGCCGCCCGATGGAGGGTAGGCGGCCGGCAAAAACGGAAAAAACTTCCGGTTTTGACAAAGTAGAAAAAAGCGGGCGCTCCTCCCCGCGTCACCGCCTTTCGCGCCAAACGAAAGGCGGCTCAGCAAAGGAGGCGTCAATCGGAGACCTCGTCAGGTTCCGGTTTGACCGTAATAGGCGTTGGCGCCGTGCTTGCGCAAAAAGTGTTTGTCCAGCAGCGAGGGCTGCATAACCGGTAAATCCGGCGCCAACAAACGGGAGAAGAGCGCCATGCAGGCCACTTCCTCCAGCACCACGGCGTTGTGTACCGAGGCCGCGGGGTCTTCGCCCCAGGTAAAGGGCCCGTGCGAGTGCACCAGCGCGGCCGGTACGTCCAGCGGGGGGCGCTCGCCCACCGTTTCTACAATCACGCTGCCGGTCTCGGTTTCATATTCCCCAGCTATTTCTTCTTCCGTTAAGCGGCGGGTGCAGGGCACCGAACCGTAAAAAGTGTCGCCGTGGGTGGTGCCGAGGGGAGGAATCTCGCGCCCCGCCTGCGCAAACACGGTGGCCCAGCGGCTGTGGGTGTGGGTAACCCCCCCAACCGTGGCAAAGGCACGGTAAAGCTCTAAGTGGGTGGGGGTGTCGGAAGAGGGTTTATACCGCCCTTCTACCACCTGCCCCTCCATGTTCACCACTACCATGTCTTCCGGCTGCATTCCTTCATACGGCACGCCGGAGGGCTTTATCACCACCAGCCCGGCCGCCCGGTCAATACCCGACACGTTGCCCCAGGTAAAGGTAACGAGGCCGTGGGCGGGCAGCTGCATGTTGGCTTCAAACACCGCTTGTTTTAAGGCTTCCAGCATTCCGCTCACCTCAGCTTCCAGGCCAAATCCGCCAAAAAGAGGGATTCTTCCAGCTTCTCCGGCGTGGTTTCGGCCGAAATATGCACAAATTCAATTTGCATGATGCGGGCCCAGTCGCGCAGCAGCGAGGCGTCGGCGTCGTAAGAGAGCACGGTGTGGTGAGCGCCGCCGCACAAAATCCAGCACTTGGCGCCGGTGCGTAAATCCGGCATGGCCCGCCACATGACCCGGGCAACGGGCAAATTGGGCATTTGGTAAATGGGTTTTACCGCCTCTATGTCCTGCACAATCATACGCAGGCGGCCGCCCATGTCGATAAGCGAAGTTACGGTCGCCTTGCCCGCGCGGCCCTCAAACACCAGCCGGGCAGGGTCTTTTTCGTTCATGCCAATGCCGAGGTGATGGGTTTCTATGCGGGGGCGTTCGGCCGCCACGCTGGGGCAAACCTCCAGCATGTGGGCGCCAAGCGAGTATTCCCGCCCCGGCTCTAAGTGGTAGGTATAGTCTTCCATAAAGGTGGTGCCGCCCGGTAATCCCTCAGTCATGGCTTTGATTACGGCGGTCATGCCCGCCACCTTCCAATCGCCTTCGCCGCCGTAGCCGTAGCCCAGCGCCATTAGGTGCTGGCTGGCAAGGCCGGGCAGCTGCTC
>CANQGN010000104.1 GCA_947623215.1 uncultured Clostridia bacterium | reverse complement strand
TGCAGCTGCTGCACCCCTTTATGCCCTTTATTACCGAAGAAATTTGGCAAACCCTGCCGCACGAGGGGCACAGCATTATGACTTCTCCCTTCCCGGTATACGACCCCGCCCTTTGCTTTGACAAAGATGCGGCGGAGTTTGAGCGCATACGCGAGGCCATTCGCGCCGTGCGCACCCGCCGGGCAGAGATGAACGTGCCCCCTTCTAAAAAAGCGGCGATTTCTATTGCTACCCGCTGCACCGAAACCTTTACCACCGGCCGCGTGTTTTTTGAAAAACTCGCTTCTGCCAGTGAAGTCACGGTGGGCGAGCGCTTTGAAATGCCAGACGCCGTGTCGCTCGTCACGCCGGACGCCACCTTGTACATCCCCTTAGACCAGCTGGTAGACCGCAAGGCCGAGCGGGAGCGGCTGACCAAAGAAAAAGCCCAAACCGAAAAGCTGCTGGCCGGGGTCAACGCCAAGCTGAACAACGAGGCGTTTGTTTCCAAAGCGCCCAAGGCCATTGTAGACAATCAACGCGAGGCGGCCGCCAAATTGCAGGAGAAGTTGAAACTCATCAACGAAACCCTTGCGGCCATGCCGGAGGCATGACCTACGAAGAGGCGCTTGCCTTTACCCATTCGCTGCCAAGGCTCGGCTCATCGCCGGGCCTTTTGCCGTTGGCGCAGGTGATGCAGGCGCTGGGCGACCCCCAAAACAGCCGCCGCATGTATCTACACGTGGCCGGTACCAACGGCAAGGGCTCGGTGTGCGCCATGGCGGCCGCCGTGCTTGGGGCGGCGGGCTACCGGGTGGGGCTCTTTACTTCTCCTTATCTAGTAGACTTTCGCGAGCGGTTTCAAATGAACGGGGAGAAAATCGCACAAGAAACCTACGCCGCCTTAGCCGACCGCGTGCGCCGCGCCATGGAGCAAACAGGGGCGGCGCTGTCGCAATTTGCTTTTCTTACCGCCGTGGCCTTTTGCTGGTTTGCCGATTCCCCCTGCGATATAGCAGTGCTGGAAACCGGCGTGGGCGGCCGGTTAGACGCCACCAACCTGCTCGCCCGCCCGCTGGTTGTCGCCATTACCTCTATTTCGCTGGACCATACCGAGTGGCTGGGCGATACGGTAGAGGCCATAGCGGGCGAAAAATGCGGCATTCTAAAGCCCGGCTGCCCGGCCGTGCTGGCCCCCGGCCAACCGGCGGGGGTAGCGGCGGTGGCCCGGCGGCGGGCGGCGGCGGTGGGCTGCCCCCTGCTGCTGCCGGGCGACCCCACGCCGGGGCCCACTGCCCCCGGCGAAACCCGCTTTTCTTACGAGGGGGAGGCCTATACCCTCTCGCTTACCGGGCGGTTCCAGCCCCAAAACGCCGTTACGGTGCTGGCCATGGTAAAGGAGCTGCGCCGGCAGGGCTGGCGTATATCGCAGGAAGCCGTACATATTGGGCTGGCCAATGCCGTGCACCCCGGCCGCTGCCAGCTGCTGCGGCGCGACCCCCTGCTGCTGCTGGACGGCGCCCACAGCCCCGGCGGCGCGGCGGCGCTGGCCGACACCTTAACCGACTGGCTGGGAGAGGCCAAAATCGCCGGGGTGTGCGGCGTGCTGGGCGACAAACCCGCCCGCGAGCTGGCCGCCGCCTTAGGCCCGCACCTTTGCCGCCTTACCGCCCTTACCCCCCAAAACCCCCGCGCCCTGCCGGCCGCCCGGCTGGCCCCCTATTTTGCCCCCTACTGCCCGGTGCAAACGGGGCAGTCTTCCCCCGGCTTTTGGCAGGGGCTGCTGCATAACCGGGAGGCCACCGTCATCTTCGGCTCGCTTTATTTGGCGGGCGAATGCCTGGCGGCGCTTGAAAGCGACAGGTAAATCAACCGATAAAAACCCGCCCGTTCCTCTTTTGGAGTCCCAAAAGGAACGGGCGGGTTGCTGTTTTCGTTCGGTTTTGCCGAATGGTTACTTTTTGCGGGCGGCCGCTTTTTCTAACCGGCGGGTGCGCCACCAGGCCCACCAGGGGCTGGAGAGCAGCACCGAGGAGTAGAACCCGGCCACAATGCCCACCGCCATGGGGAAGGCGAAGCTGATAATGGAATCCAGACCGTTAATCTTGGCCACCACCGCAATAGCCACAATGGCGATGAAGGTAGAAAGGGAGGTGAAAATGTTGCGGTTGACCGTTTCGTTTACCGAGCGGTTGACGATTTGCGACAGGCTAAGGGTGGTACCGAAGCGCCGCTCGTTTTCGCGAATGCGGTCGTACACCACAATGGTGCCGTTAATAGAGTAACCGAGAATAGTAAGCACCACGGCGATGAAGTTATCGTCCAGCGGAATGCGGAAGACCACGTAGACGAAATAGGAAATTAAAATATCGTGTATCAGGGCGAAGGTGGCGAACAACCCGGCCGAAACGCCGCCGATGCGCCGGAAGCGAATGCCAATGTAAAGGGTTAAGAAAATGCCGCCCAGCACCATGGCAAACAGGCACTTAATAAAGAAGCCCTTGCCCACGGTAGCCTTTACGCTGTTAGAGGTAACCAGCGTTACGGCGTTGTAAACGGAACTTTTAAGCGACACCCCCGCCTTGGGGAAGGCGGTTTGCAGCGCCTCGGTAATGGTTTTGGCGTCTGCCTCGGTAAAGGCGCGGTTGCCAGAGGCGGGGCGAACGGTCACGGTTTTGGCGTCGGCGTCTACCGCTACGGTTACGTCGGCGTCCGCCGCGGCCGCACCGGCCGCTTCGTTCAGCGTGGCGGTCAGCGCGTCTTCTACCGCTTTGGTGGCGTCTTCTTCATTCAGCCCGTCCTTTTCTGCCGGGGTGTAGGCAAAGGTAAAGGCGGTGCCGAACTTGGCTACCAAATCGTCCAGCATGGCGTCGGCCAACTCGCTGACGGTGTTAGAGGATTGTAGCGTATACGACGGGGCACCTTCTTCTGTGGAGGAAAGCGACTGGGTAAATTCCTCTACCATGGCGTCGGTCACCACGGCGGAGGGGTCTACCGTCAAGGTGGTTTGGTCGGCGTCGTAGCTTACGGTCGTTTCACACTGAAAAATCTCTTTGGCAGAGGCGGTCAGGGCCTCTACGTCCGGCTTGCTGCCGCTTACCGAGTAGGTAAGCAGGGTAGAGGGCACCTTCACCAGCGTAAAGGTGGCCTGCAAATTTTCGCCCGAAACGTCGCGCGAGAAGGCAACGTTTACGTCGTCGCCCAAATGCTCTGCGGCAATGGCGGCCGCCGCGTCGCGGTCTACCTCTGCCGAGAACGAATAGGTGAAAATGGCGCCGCCTTTAAAGTTAATGTCCAGCTCGGTACCGAGAAACAGGTTGGCAATCACCCCGGCGACCAAAATACAGGCGGCAATAATGAGAAAGAGCTTGCGCTTGCCGATAAAATCAAAGTTTTTGCGTGCTTCAGCCATGTTTCACACCTCCATACATTGTGGGCTTGCGCAAAAACCGGAACCGGGAAGCGCCCTTGAGCATTAAGCGGGAAGCCCCTACCCCCATAATGAAGTTGAAAATCACGCCGATGAGCAGGGTGTAGCCGAAGGAGTAAATGGAACCGGTAATGGTGTTGGCAATGGCAAGCCCGGGAATGTACCCAATGGTGTGGTTGTACAGCCACATAAAGGGCCACAGCACCTTGGCCCACACGTCGTTATAGGGGCCGAAAATGCCCATCAATATCAGGGCAACGATGACGTTGGTAATGTTGCCGTCTAAAATGGCGGAGAAGGCGTTAGAGAAGCCGGCGTCTATGGCGCCGTCTATGGTTTTGTTGTTCAGCCGCAGCTCTTCGCGAATACGCTCGGCCGTAATGACGTTGGAGTCAACCCCCATGCCGATAGAAAGAATAATACCGGCAATACCGGGAATGGTGAGGGTAAAGCTGTTTACCCCGCTAAAGAAGCCGCTGGTGCAGGCGATAACCCCGGCAATCTGCCCCAAAATGGCAATGCAGGCAACGACGCCCGGCAGGCGGTACTTCACCACCATGAGCAGGCAAATGAGCACAAAGGCGATAATCCCGGCGGTCAGCATGACCTGCAGCGCCCGCTCGCCCATGGTGGGGTTAATCACCCGAATGGTATCGTCTATTTTCAGGGCAAAGGGCAGCGAACCGGCGTTGATTTTCTCAGCCAAATCGGTAGCTTCTTCTACCGACGGCATACCGGTAATAATGGCTTCGCCGTCGGTAATCACCGCGTTCACGGTGGGGGCAGAGAGCAGCGTATCGTCCAGCCAGATAGAAATGGTGCCGTTCAAGTTTTCCTGCGTTGCGGTGGCAAACTTGGTGCGGCCCACGTCGGTCAGCGACAAGCTCACCACGTAGCCGGTGTAGTCGGTATTGTCCACATACCCGGCGTCGGCACTGGCCACGTCTTCCGCGCCTTGCAGCAGCACGGTACCGGTGGCCTCGCTCCCCTGCCGAAAAATAACCATGGCCGTTTCGCCCAGCTCCGCTACCGCGGCGGCGGGGTCGTAGTCGGTTTCTTCCGACTGCCAGGGGAAGCGCACGATAATCTGCTTGTTGTCGTTATCGGTATACACTTCGCTGTCGGTAATATTTTCGTTCACCAGGCGGGTGTTGATAATGGTTTCGGCGTCCGCCATATCATCGGCCGTAATGGCCGCGAATTCCGCTTCGGTCACGTCGGGAGTGAAAATGGCCTCAACGCCGCCCTGGATGTCAATCCCCCAGCGAATATCCCCGGCTCCTTTCACATAAATGTCTTCCCTGTCGCCGTAATAGGTTTTCAGGCCAAAAAAGGAAAAAGCGGCGAAAGCGAAGATGAGCAGGGCAACCACCACGCAGGTGATTTTTCCTGAACGCTTCATAGGCATTCCCTCCAAATAAGTGTGTATGCGACCCGTTCGCACACCAGTAACGACTATTATAGTATAAGGCGGACAAAAAGTCAATAAAAACCATTCGTAAAACCGCCCCCTTTTCGGTTTTTGAAGGAAAAAGGGGGCAAAAACGGGCCGGGGCGGGCGTTGCGGCGAGGAAAATCGGGCGGAGTGTTCGCTCCGTGGTAGATTTCTTTTCTTTTATCATGTATAATCATCATAACAGCAGCGGCTGTTACCGCTCAGGAGGGATTGTTTATGCCGTCGGTTATTTTGATATGCGGGAAAATCTGCGCCGGGAAGACCACCTACGCCCGGGCGTTGCAGGCGCAGCGGGCGGCGGTTTTGCTTTCGGTAGACGAAATTATGTTAACGGCGCTCGGGCCCTACGCGGGGGAGCGGCACGACGAAATTGCCGCCGCCGTGCGCCGGTACCTTTTCGCCAAATCGCTGGAGGTTTTGCGGGCGGGGGCGGACGTGCTATTAGACTGGGGCTTTTGGACCAAAGCCGGCCGGGCGGAGGCGAGCGCCTTTTACAAAGGCCATGGCGTTCCCTTTCAGTGGCATTATCTCTCGGTAAGCGACGAGGCGTGGCAAGCGCGGGTTTTGGCGCGCAATCGGGCGGTGGCGGCGGGCGAAACGGCGGCCTACCCGGTAGACGACGGGCTGGCGGCCAAGTTACAGGCGGCCTTTGAAGCGCCCGCCAAAGAAGAAATGGACGTATGGATAGAGTCCGACCGCTGACCGTGTGGGCAAAAACATAAAAACGCTTGATTTTATAAGGATTTTTCGCCGCTCATTCGTAATAACAGTAGACGGGAGGGACGGGATATGGACGACGGCGCCGCCGTTTATCGCCGG
>CANQGN010000103.1 GCA_947623215.1 uncultured Clostridia bacterium | reverse complement strand
TGTTTGCGGCGGCGACTGCCCGCATTGCCCCCTCCGCCACCCTCGTTGGCCCGGCGGTGCTGGGCGAGGGGTGCGAGCTTCGCCCCGGCGCTTACCTGCGCGGCAACGTCATCGTCGGGGCCGGTGCGGTGGTGGGGAATTCTACCGAGCTGAAAAACTGCGTGCTGTTTGAGGGCGTGCAGGTGCCCCACTACAACTACGTGGGCGACGCGGTGCTGGGCTACAAGGCCCACATGGGCGCCGGCGCCGTAACCGCCAATATAAAGGCAGACAGTTCTAACGTGGTAATTCGCGGGCAGGCGGGCGCGCTGCCCACCGGCCGCCGCAAGGTGGGGGCGGTGCTGGGCGATTTGGCAGACGTAGGCTGCAACAGCGTGCTCACCCCCGGCGCGGTCATTGGGCGCGGCAGTCGGGTTTACCCCCTCTCGCGCGTGCGGGGCGAGGTGCCCCCCGGGCATATTTATAAAGACGCGGCGCACGTGGTACCCATTCGCTGAACCCCCGCGCCCGCTTTACATTGAAATTTTTAAAACACAGGAGGAAATGGATTTATGAAACGATTGTTTGCTATGTTGCTGACCGCGTTGTTTGCGGTGTGTACCATGGGCGCCGGGTTGCCGGTAACGGCCGAAGCGCCGGAGGCGGACGAACCCCGTACCTTTGTCATTGACGGTAAGCTGGACCCCTGGTACCGCGATGACGACTGGGCCAAAGAAAACGGCGCTTATTACTACTACAACAGCCCGAACGATGCCAATATGCAAATTATCTCGGCCGATTTCAGCCAGGGCAACGGCGAGCTGCCGCTCGACTTTATAGAAGAAGAGGTAACCGTGCGCTCTTACGCCGCTTACGACGACCACTACATTTATTTTTACGTAGAGGTGCACGACCCGGACATCGCTTCTTCGCTTTCGGTGGGCGGGGGAGAACCCAATCCCCATTCTCAGCAGATTGAAAACATCAACTTTTGGGTGGATACCGACGTGCTCTCCGCCTCTACCAACTTCGCCGAAAGCTGCCAGAGCTTGACCGACGCCGACACTCACTTCCGCATTTTCGCCCACGACCTGTTCATTACCGATACCTTTGGCGAGGTTTGCGCCAACAAATTCACCTTTACGCAGGAAACGAATAACAACCCGCAGGATTACTACAACAACCCGGCCAACGTGTGCGGGTTCCAATTGCGGGACGACAACGGCGCACTGACGGGCTATGGCTGCGAAGCGCGCTTTCCGCTGGCGCGGTACTACGACCCGGACGGCGGCTGGAACGCCGTTTACTACAACATTGCCATAAACAATCACCCGACGGAAAAAGACCCGCTGGCCCACGCCTTCGTCATCGGGCCCCGCTGGTGGCTGGCCTATGACACCGGCGCGGTGCTGTATTTGGAAGATGAAGAGGCCAACAACCCCTTCCTCTACAAAGACGAAACCATGGCGGCCGAAGTCAGCGCACAAATTGACAAGCTGCCGGAAGCGGATCAGGCAACCTTAAGCCACCGCAACGCCGTTTACCGCGCCAATGCGGACTTTAACGGGCTGAGCGACGCGGCGAAAGAGCTGGTAGGCGAAGCCCGCACCCAAAAATTGCAGGCCTTAATGGCAAAAATGGAAGAACTGGACAACCCGGCTTCTTCTGAACCCGCATCTACGCCGAGTTCTTCTGCCGGTTCTACGCCCAGCAGCTCCACCGGGTCTACGCCTTCACAATCGACCGGCACCCCGGGCGACGTGACCGGCGACGGCAAGGTGAACGCCGCGGACGCGCTGGCCATTTTGCGCTACGCCGTGCACAAAACCGACCTCACCGCCGCCCAGCAGGCGGTAGCCGACTTAAACGGCGACAAGGCCATTAACGCGGCCGACGCCCTCGCCGTTTTGCGCAAAGCGGTAGGGAAGTAAGCCCTTTTCTTCATCATCATAATATAAAACAAGCGCCGTTTCTCCCGGTCTGGCGGGGGAAGCGGCGCTTTTGGTTTTGGGTGTTATTGGGGTTTTTCGGCGTTATCTTTTAGCAGCGCAATGGCTTTGCGCAAAAAAGGGGGAATGGGGGCGCCCAGCGCCCCGGCGTTTTCTATTAACGAGCCGAGCTCGGTGCAAATATACCAAATGCACACAATGGGCAGCAGCAGGGTTTTGTAGGCAAAGGGCAGCTCTACCACCGGCAAATGGTGCAAAATCAGGTAGACCAGCAAATCAAACACGCCGGCGCTCAGCACCGCCAAAAAGGTGCCCACCTTGCCATAAAGCCCCTCGCGGGCGGCTTTGGAGCTCCAGTTGCCCTGCTTTAAGGCCACGGCCGAACCGGTTAGCCAGTCGGCCACAGCGCACACCACCAGCAGTACAATCAGCCAGCACGACCAGCCAAACAGCGAGGCCAGCAGCCCCAGCAGGGCAGAGAGAACGGGCTTGGTTGCATTGTTCACGGTCCCTTCACCGCCTCCCGCAATACCCCCAGTGCGTCGGCGGCGTTGGCGCTGCCGTCGCCGTTTAGGTCGGCCGCCGCCCGCTCGCTTTCGCTAAGGGTGCGCTTGCCCACGGCCGACTGTAAAATGCGCAGCGCGTCCGCAGCGTTTACCTTGCCGTTTTGGTCTACGTCGCCGTAGCTTACGGCCAGCGCCGCCCAGGTTTTGGGGCCTACGATGCCGTCTGCCGCCAGCCCCCGCGCACTTTGAAAAGCCCGTACCGCCTCTTTGGTGCGGGGGCCGAATATGCCGTCTTCTGCCAGCGGTTCAAAGGCCAGCGCCAGGGCGATGCGCAGCTGGTTCAGCCGTCGCTGCAAGGCCGTTACCGCCGCCCCTTCACTGCCTTCGCTCAGCTGCGGTCGGTTTTCCGGTAAGGCGGGGGCGGCGCCCTGCCCACCCGAGAGGGCGGCGGCTACGTCTGCCCGAAAGCCCGCCATGGTAAGCCCAAAGTACCGCCACCAGTGGTCGGGGTCGCCGTGGTTGCTGGCAATGCCCTGCCGGTAGCCCTCCGCATGGCTGATAATGGCCTTTTCGTTCAGCCCGTACTTTCGGCAAAGGGCGGCGGCCAGCTCTACGCCGTTGCGGTAGGCGGCAAGGGCGTAGGTGCGGTTGGTTTTCCAGTCGGTCGGTTCGCATAGCTCAAAGGCAATGTGGGTGTTGTTGGCCGCGTCGCCGCAGTGCCAGGCGCGGTGGTTCCAGGGCAAATGCTGGCAAACGAATTGGTCGTCTACAAAGGCGTGCACCGGCACCTCCAGCCCCGGCTTGTTCCACCGGCTGAACCAGTCTTTGGCCATCACCCCCGGGGTGGCGGTAGAGTGCACCATAATGCCCTTTGGCACAATGGTGCGGCCGGCTTTGTAGCAATCGTTTTTGGTAATAAAAGTTTGGATAAGGTTCATGGTGGTTTTCCTCCTGTTTCAATTCGTCCCCATTGGGCGCGGGGCTTTGCTTACACCGCATAGCTCAGGGTAAGGCCCTGCCAGTCTTGCGGGCGCAGGGTTTCGTCGCCGCTCGGCGCAAAGGAAAGCTCGCCGGTCGGGTAAAGGCAAAAGGGCAGCGGCCCGTTTGCTGCTGCCGCGCAAAGATACAACCCGGTTTGGGCATCTGCGTAGGCGGGGCGGGCCTCTGCCGGCAGGGTGGCAAGCAGCGTTTTGGCCGAAAGGGTAGCGGCGGCTGAACCGCCGCTAAAGCGCAGGTACACGGCTTCGCCCGTGCGTTTGTAATGCAGCAGCAGCGGGTCGCCGGTAGAAGAAACAGAAGAAACCGTAAGGCTGTGCCAGTCGTCGTTTTCCGGCGGGGTGAGCAGGCGGGAAGTGAAGGTGTAGCCGGAGGCGTTGTATTCGAGATAAAGCAGAATCGGCCGCCCGGCCTTTAAGCGACCGGCGACCAGACTGGCGTTTACCCATTTGCCGCCGCTGTACACCATCAGCGCCGAGGCCAACGGGCCGCACCACAGCTTGCCGCTGAACACCAAATCCTCCTGCGGCAGGCCCACCAGCGTGAGGCCATTTGCACAGTCGCTGTAATTTAAGCCTACCGGGTCCAGCTGGGGAAAGCTGGTGTCAGGGTTCAGCACCTTCAGCTCGTACACCGGCAGGGTCTGGTCGCGGGTTTGCTTTTTGGGGTTCAGGTAAACGGGGCGGCCCTCGCCGTCTACATAAACCGCCATCAGCCGCCCCTCTACAATGCTGTTTTCCGGCAGGGTGGCGGTAACGGCGCCGTCGTCTGTCAGGCAGTAGAGGGTGTGGTAAATTTGCTCGCCGGTGGTAAACAGCACGCTGCTTTTGCCGGCCACCGCGTAGGCGGGGCAAATGAGCAGCAGGCTGTTTGCCAGGGCGCTGAGCGGCAAAGGCTCGTCAATACCAGTGTATTCATAGGCGCTGTAAACGCCATTATAAACCGTGGGGCGCACCGCCTTGCCCAGCAGTTCTTTCAGTTCGTCTGCATTCAGCGACAGCCGCCCCTGCTCGAGCTCCAGCCCCGGGCCCACCGTAAGGCCGGTAATGCCGCCGTCTTTGCCCCGCGGCAGCGAGAAATTCAGCTCGTACCGGTAGCCGTTGTGCGAAAGCGAAACGGCGGCGTCTGACCCCGCCGGCAGGGTTTGCACCTGCCCCACCGTAAGGCCGAAGCTTGCGGCAAAGGTTTCCAGCTCGTTTAAGGTCTGCTGCAATTCGTCTACCAAAACGGAGTCAGAAAACTCCGGCAGCGACTGCAGGCTGCTGCCGAGCGACAGAGCGACGGAGTCTGACTGAAAGCGCAGCTCGGTTTTGTCTTCGTTCAGGGCGTAGCCGCACAGCTGGCAGAGCACCGTGTGGCCCAGCGCGGTTACCTTTTCGGGCAGCAGGTAGCGAATTTCGTCTTTGGCCGGTACCAGCCGCTGCGACATGACCGACCCGCTTTCGCCAGAGAAAAACAGCCGGTAAAAGCTTACCCCCTCCGGCGGCGGGGCAAGGGTAATGTTAAGCGACAGGGCGTTGTGGTCGCCCACCACCCCGGCAAAGCCGCTGGTGGTTACGTGGCCGTTGGCGTCCATGTTAAAATTGAGTTGTTTCATGTGTTAGCCTCCTGTTTTTAAAAAATCGCAACCACTCTTGCCCGCAAAACCGCCGCCGGGTTGCAGGCTTTTGTGCAACATGGGGCCGCCCTACCGCTTGCCGGTTGCATTCGCGCGGCAAATGATGTATAATAAAGGCACGAACTGTGCAAAGGCGGAGAAAACATGGATATTTTTTGTGAAGAAATTGTAAAAAAGAAGAAAAGCCCCGCCGAGCAGGCGGCCGTGGCGGCCATTTGGCTGGTCGCCTGGCTGCTTTGCGTGGGGCTGCTGTACTTGGGGCTGCAAGCGCCGAACTTTTTTATGCTGCTGCTGCTTGCGGCCGCCGGGGTGGCCTACGGCGGGTTTAAGCTGGCCGCCCGGCTGAATTTGGAGTATGAGTATTCGGTTACCAACGGCACGCTGGACATAGACGTAATTGTGAACCGCAGCAGTCGGCGGCGGCTGGTCTCGGTAGAGCTGGCAGAGGTAGACGACTTTGGCCCCTACGACCCCGCCCGCCAGCGGCCGGAGCAGTTTGACAGTATCGTGCGGGCGGTGGCAAACCCTGCCGCGCAGCCCCCGGTGATGGCCGCCCGGCTGCGCCACCCCGCCAAGGGGCGTATGCTGGTGGTTTTTCAACCGGGCGAAAAGGTGCTGGCCGCCGTGCAAAGCGCCCTGCCCCGCACCCTGCAAACCCGCCGGTAAGCGGGTAGCCATACCATTTTTTAAAAAAGGGGAGAGGTACCGTGCCAACCGCTATCCTTACCGCCGCGCAAATGCGGCAGGCCGAAGCGGCCGCCGCCGAAAAAGGGCTTTCTTACG
>CANQGN010000102.1 GCA_947623215.1 uncultured Clostridia bacterium | reverse complement strand
CAATCTTGCTAACGCAAGATTTCAAAAGCTGCGCTTTTGCTGCGGCGGTCGCCGCAGGTTCAACATTGACGGCTTCGCAAAAATGCCCTTGCAAGCAAGCATTTTTGCTCATGGTAAAATGTCTTCACAATGAAAAGAACGTAAAAAACCAATCGGGGGAGGAAGCAACATGGAGCAACGGCCGGGCGAGACCCGCCCGCAGGTGGTGTGCGGGCGCAACGCCGTAGAAGAAGCGCTGGCCAGCGGCAGGGCCGACCAGCTTTTGCTGGCGCGAGAAGAAAACAGCCCCGCCCTGCGGCGGTTGGCGGCGCTGGCGGCGGCGGCCGGCGTGCCGGTAAAAGAAGTAACCCGCCAAAAGCTGGCGTCCCTGTGCGGCGAGGCCAATCATCAGGGGGTGGCGCTTACCCTTGCGGCCGCCCCATACGCCACGCTGGACGATTTGCTGGCGGCAGCAAAGCAGCGGGGAGAAGCCCCCTTTTTGGTGCTGTGCGACTCGCTGGAAGACCCCCATAACCTCGGCGCCATTCTGCGCACGGCAGAGTGCGTAGGGGTGCACGGCGTGGTGCTGCCCAAGCGCCGCAGCGTATCGCTTACCCCCGCCGTGGCCAAGGCCGCCAGCGGGGCGCTGCTGCACATGCCGGTGGCCCGCGTGGCCAATTTGGCAGAGGCCGTAACCCGCCTGCAACAGGCGGGCGTTTGGGTATACGGCGCCCACATGGAGGGCGAAGATTACCGCACGGTAGACTATACCGGCGGGTGCGCGCTGGTAATCGGGGGAGAAGGCGGGGGACTCAGCCGCCTGCTCCGCCAAAAATGCGATAAACTGGTACGGCTGCCCATGTGCGGCCACGTGAATTCGCTCAACGCCTCGGTTGCGGCAGGGGTATTGCTCTACCGCATGGCCGAGGGGCGCCCGGGCATGGAAGGGGGCGGCAAAGCGTGAGCGCAAGCGAGCGGGAAATAGACGAAATTTTGCGGCAGGTACTGGGCGAGGCCCCCGGCCGCCATGCGCCGGATGCGGCGCTGGAAGCGCAGGTAGAAAGCATTTTGGCCGAGGGCGCCGCCGGGCTGTGGCAGGCCGCCCCCGCCGGAGGGCATGGCGCCCTTGCTACCGGCCACGCGGCGCGGCATGAATTACGGCGCGAAAAAACGCAAAAAAGCGAAAAAACGGAGCATTCCGAAGCAATAGAATCTTCTAAAAAGCCAAAAGAGGAAAACCCGCCGGAAGAAAAGCGGCGGGCGGCTGCCTTAGCCTCTGGGGACACGCTGGCGGCCATTACCCCGTGGAGCGAACGCCACGCCGCCCGGCGGCAGGCCGACGAACAACCGGCAGAGGAGCGCGAGTCGCTGCTGGACACGCTGAAAAAAGCCGAACCCCCCAAAAACCGGGCGGCGGATTTGCTGCCCACCCAACGGGCGGGGCAGGGCACCCGGGTTTTCCCGGCGCTTACGGGCGACGGGGCGGCCCCAAAAACGGAAAGGGAGCGCCAGCTGACCGGCCAGCTGTCTCTGCTGGAGGGGGAGGCCCCCCCGGCGGGCGAAGGGGCGGCGCCCACTGCCGAGGCCGCGCTGGAAGAAGCCTTTGAGGCCGGCCGGCAGGAGAAGGTGCGGGCCTTTCACATGCAGCCGCCCGAAAACGAGCCGGACGAACCAATGAAAACGGTAGAAGACGACGGCGAATACCATACCCCGCAAGACGCCGAACCCTTAAAGTACGACCTGCTGCGCCAGCGGCGGGGGGCGGTGTGGCGCATGGCGCTTACCCTGCCGCTCTTTTTGCTTTCGCTGGTGCTTGCCCTTACCCCGTGGTTTGACCTTACAAACGGCCTGCTGCTGGATAATCCCGCCTGGCTGCTGGGCATTTACTGCGGCCTGCTTGCGGCGGCGGCGCTGGTGCACGCCCGTTCGGTGTGCGCCGGTATTGCGGGGCTGTTTCGCGGCGCCCCGGGCGAGGCCCCGGCCGCTTTGGCGCTGGCTTTGGCGCTGGTGCAGGCAGTGGTGGCCGTTTGCTGCGGCGCGGGGGAGCTGGCCGGTATGCTGGTGGGCCCCTCTGCTTTGCTTTGCCTTTTGGTAAAAGACGCCGGGCTGCGGCTGCGCTGGCTGCGCATTTACCGCAACCTGCAGCAGCTGGCCGAAGGGGGCGGGCAAACCGCCGTGGTGGCCATGGGAGACGACAAAGAAGCCGAGGCCTTTGAGCTGGGGCGGGGGCTGGCGGTGGGTACGCCCCGCGTGGCCTTTTGCGCCAAAAACGAACGCCCCGGCCGGTTTATGTATCATTCGTATGCCGAAGACGAGGCCGAAACCGCCGCCCGGCTGCCGCTGACGCTGCTGCCGCTGTTTGCCTGCGCGGGGGCGGTGCTGGCCGCCCGGTTTGTACCGGCGCTCGCCCTGCCCCAGCGGGTCATGCAAATTGTTTCTGCCCTGTGCCTTGCGGTGTGCGCCGCCCTGCCCTTTACCGCCCTGCTGGCGGGGGGCTTTGTGCAGTACCGCATTTGCCGCTCGCTGCGGCGGGAGTCGGTACTGCTGACCGGCTACGACGCGGTGGATTCTTTTTGCAAAACCGAAGTACTGGCGGTAGACGCCGCCGATTTATTTCCCCCCGGTTCCATTGCTATCGAGCGGGTGCAAACCCTGTCCAGCGAAAGCCTGGATCGCTCCATTCGCGCCATTGCCGCGGTGGTATTCCACGCCGGCAGCCCCTTAAAGCCGCTGTTTGAGCAGGTATTACAGGGCAAGTCGCTGCTGCTGCCGCAGGTGGATTCGCTGGTGTATGAAGAAGATATGGGCCTTTCGGCCTGGGTGGGCGAAACCCGCGTGCTGGTGGGGTCGCGCTCGCTTATGCTGCGGCACGGCGTGCTGCTGCCGGAGGTCACCTTTGACCGCCCCGTTGCCGCTGCGCCGGGCGAGGCGGCGGTTTATCTTTCTACCGGCGGGTCGCTCTCTGCCATTTTTTTGCTGCGCTACACGGCCGACCCGGAGGTAGCGGCCGCTCTGCGGCAGGCGGTGGCGACCGGGCTTTCGCTGCACGTGAACACCTGCGACGCCAACGTAACCCGCGAAATGATTTGTCGGCTGTTTCGCTTACCGGCCTCTGCCGTGCGCATGATGGGCCCGGTGGCGCAGCAAATTTACCGTAAAGAGCTGGAAGAAACCCGTTCGCCGGAGGCGATTTTGTGCTACACCGGCAACGCCCGCCAGCTGTGTAACGGCATGGTGGCCGCCCGGCGGCTGCGCAGCCGCGCCCGGGTGGCGGCGGTGGTGCAAACCCTTTGCCTGCTCGCCTGCTTTGGTCTGTTTTGCGCCGGGCTGGTAACGGGCGGCGGGGGCGCGCTCAGCTGCCTGCGGCTGATGGGGCTGCAATTGGTGGCGCTCGCCGCCGCGCTCGGCCTGCCGGAGCTGCTTTGCCCATGACCCCCCTCGGCCTTTACCTGCACCTGCCCTACTGCAAAAGCAAGTGCCGCTATTGCGACTTTTATTCGCTGACCGACCGCTCTACCGCCGCCGCGCTGGCAGAGCGCTCGGCCGACTGGCTGCGCCGCTTTGCCGGGCACTATCTCCGCCCGGCAGATACCCTCTACTTTGGCGGCGGCACCCCCAATTTGCTGCCCCCCGCCCTGCTTGCCGCCCTGAAAGAGGCGGCAGAGGCCGCTTTTCCCCTTATAAACGGGGCGGAGATAACCTGCGAATACAACCCCGGCGAGGGCTTTGCCGCCTCGCCCGCTGACCTTGCCGCCATGGGCTTTAACCGGCTGTCCGTCGGGATGCAGTCGGCGGTAGAGGGGGAACTCAAAGCCCTCGGCCGCCTGCACACGGCGGCGGAGGTAAAAGAGACGGTGCGCCGGGCGCGGGCGGCGGGGTTTGCCAATTTGTCGCTCGACTGCATGTGGGGCGTCCCCGGGCAAACGGTGCAAAGCGCCCTTGATAGCCTGGAGTTTGCTTTGTCGCTCGAACCCACCCATCTTTCGGCTTATCTGCTGAAAATTGAGCCGAACACCCCCTTCGGCCGGTTGGGCGACCGGCTGCAATTGCCAGATGACGAGACGGTGTGCGCCATATACGAGCGCTGCTGCGAGCGGCTGGAGGGGGCGGGGTATCGCCGGTACGAAATCTCGAACTTCGCCTTGCCGGGCTATGAGAGCCGCCACAACTGCAAATATTGGCATTGCGATGAAACGCTGGGCATAGGGCCGGCCGCCCATTCCTTTTTGGCGGGGCGGCGGTTTTACTTTCCCCCCTCTGTTCACGACTATTTGGCCGGCCGCTCGCCGGTAGACGACGGCCCGGGCGGCGACTTTACCGAGTACGCCATGCTGCAATTGCGGCTGCGGGAGGGGTTACAGTTTGCCGAATGCCGCCGCCGCTATGGCGAGGGCTTCCCCCCGCCGGAGCTGGTGCGCCGGGCAGAAACGCTCGCCCGTCGCGAGCTGGTAACGGTAGATGAAACCGGCGTGCGGCTGACGGTGCAGGGCAATTTGGTCTCGAACGCCATTTTGGCGGAATTGTTATAAGAAAAAAGAAACGGAAGGAAACAGAATGGCACAATCACACTTTTACCCGGCGGATTTGCTGCTGCCGGCGGCAGACGCCGCCCGCTTTGCGGTCATCGCCTGCGACCAGTTTACCGCCCAGCCCGACTATTGGCGGCAAACCGAAGAACTGGTGGGCGACGCCCCCTCGGCCCTGCGGCTGATTTTGCCGGAGGTTTATTTAAACGACCCGCCGGAGGAAAAGCGGCGGCGCATTGCCGAAATTAACGCCGCCATGCGGCGGTACCTGCAAACCGGGGTGTTTTGCACCTACCCCAACGCCATGGTGCTGGTGCACCGCACCACCAAAAGCGGCCTGCGGCGGGGGCTGGTAGGGGTGATTGATTTGGCCGATTACGACTACCGCCCGGGCGCGAAAAGCCTCATTCGGGCGACCGAGCAAACGGTGCTGGAGCGCATTCCCCCCCGGGTAGAAATTCGGCGGGACGCTCTGCTGGAGCTCCCCCACGTAATGCTGCTTTACGACGACCCGGCGGGCAGGGTGCTCGCCGCCGCCGAGTCGGCGGCAAAAGGCCGAGCGCTGTATGACGTAGAGCTGATGCAGGGGGGCGGCCACTTAACCGGCTGGGAGGTAACCCCAGCTGCCCAGCAGGCGATAGGGGAGGCCTTTGCCGCGCTGATAAGCGGGGCGGACCCGCTGCTCTTTTTGGTGGGAGACGGCAACCATTCGCTCGCCACCGCCAAGGCCTGTGCCGAAGCCAGCCCCAACCCGTTAGCCCGCCGCGCATTGGTAGAGGCGGTCAATCTGCACGACCCCGCCATTCAGTTTGAACCCATTTACCGGGTGGTATTTGGCGTAAACGTACCGGCGCTGCTGCAAGCCATGCGGCAAACCCTCGGCTGCCCGGCGGGCGGGGGCTTTGCCGTTACCTGCTGCACGGCGGCGGGGCGGCAGGTGATAGAGGTAGCCAAAACCGCCAAGCTGCCGGTGGGGGTGTTACAGCCCTTTTTAGACGAGTATTTGGCCGCCCACCCGGCGGCGAAAATCGACTACATTCACGGCGAAGAAGCGGTAGCAGACCTTTGCCGCGAACCCGATACGGTCGGCTTTTTGTTTGAGGGAATGAAGAAAGAGGAGCTGTTTGACGCCGTTCGGCAAGACGGCCCCCTGCCCCGCAAAACCTTCTCTATGGGCAGCGCCGAAGAAAAGCGGTATTATATGGAAGCCCGCCGCATCCGCGAGGAATAACCAACCCCATTTTGGCAGATAAACCAACCCCCCGGGGGCGAAGCGTTTGCATGGCTTCGGCCCCGGGGGGTTGCCGTATTTTTGGATTGATAAGGG
>CANQGN010000101.1 GCA_947623215.1 uncultured Clostridia bacterium | reverse complement strand
AATTCTCACCGCCCATTACCCCGAGGTATGGTATGAGATGGCCGATTATCTGGCCGCCAACGCCGAGAGCCAGCGCATTCGCTTTTTAATGGGGCTGGGCGATTTAACGGACGACAATTCCGCCGCCGGGTGGGAGGCCGCGCGAGAGGGCTTTCGCCGGTTTGAGGACGTGCTGCCTTACTCTAACGTGCTGGGCAACCACGACTATGGCAATTGGAGCCAGCCGGTGCGCAACACCACGGGCTACAACGCCGCCTTCCCCTATGCGGAGCAAAGCCAGCGGGCAGACTTTGGCGGCGCCATGGAAGAAGGCAGCATGGACAACGTCTACTATTGCTTTGACGCCGGCCCGGTGCCTTATCTGGTGCTTTGTTTGGAATTCCGCCCGCGCGACCAGGTACTGGCGTGGGCAAACGAAGTGGTGGCCGCCCACCCCGACCGCAACGTGATTATTACCGTGCACGGCTATTTAAGCGCCAAAGGCGAGCATTTAACAGACGCGACCGAGGGCGGGTCGGAATACGTGTTTACCACCGGCGAAGCCCACAACAACGGCAATGATATTTGGGAAAAACTCGCCCGGCGGCACGCCAACGTTTGCATGGTGCTTTGCGGCCACATGTTTACCGACGACATTGTGCTGCGTACCGATGTGGGCGACAACGGCAACACCGTGCAGCAGCTGCTGATTAACGCCCAAACGCTGGACGACAGCATGTACGCCAAAACCGGCGTGGGTATGCTGGCGCTGCTGCGGTTTACCAACAACGGCCGGTCGGTTGCGCTGCAATACTATTCGCCCCACGCCAACCGCTACCTGCGGGCAGAAAATCAGCTGCAATTTGACTTGCAGCCCCCCGTACTGCCGCAGGTTGCCAGCCTTACCCTGCTGCCCGGCAGTAAAACCCGCTACGCGCAGGGCGAGGCGCTAAATTTAAGCGCTCTGCACGTGCAGGCGGTTAACGCAGCCGCGCCGGACGCGCCTTATGCAATCGACCTGCTCCCCGGCATGGTAACCGGCTATAACGCCGAACAGCCCGGCCCCCAAACCGTGACCGTTACCTTCCGCAACCAGACCCTCTCGTTCACCGTTACGGTCGTCTCGCCGGAGCAGGCGGCGCTGGAAGAGCAGTTGCTGCAAGCGGTAGAGGCCATCGGCCCGGTAACGGCAGAAAATTACGCCCAAAAAGAAGCCGCCATTGCGGCGGCGGAGGCCGCCCGGGAGGCGCTGGAAGAGGCTTACGGCGAGCCGGAGGAAGAAACGCTGGTAAACGCGCTGGCAGCGCTGACTGAGGCCCGGCGGCAGTACAACGCATTTGCCGCCGCTGCCGAAGAGCAAAAACAGGCGGACGAACAAGCGGCGAGGGCGGTAGCGGACGAAATAGAAGCCTTGCCCGCCGCCGACAAGGTAACGGCTGCGGACAAAGAGGCGATTGAAGCCGCCAAAGCGAACTTTGATAGCCTGACCGACGAACAAAAAGCGCTGGTAGGCAACAAGGCCAAGTTAGACGAAGCGCTGCAAGCTTTAGCGGCCGCCCTTGCCCCGGCGGTGAAGCTGGGAGATGTGAACGACGACGGCAAGGTAGACGCGGTAGACGCGCTGGAGGTGCTGCGCTACGCCGTACACAAGCGCGACTTTACCGAGCAGCAAAAACAGGCCGCCAACGTGAATGGGGACGCCGGCATTAACGCCGCCGACGCGCTGGAAATCCTCAAAAAAGCCGTGGGCAAGCCCGCCAGCTTTTAGCTTGGCGCACCCAATCTAATAGGCTTATTTTTCCTTAGCACCATAACCGGCCACCCGCCGGAACCAATAGAGTTAGGAGGAAGAAGTATGATGCAAATGTTCAAACGTGCGCTCAGTGCGCTGGTGGCCGCGGCCATGTTGGCGGCCGGTTTTGCCCTGCCTGTGTTTGCCGAGGCGAGTGAGGCCGACTACGCCGCCGCATACGCAGTTGACCGGCAAATTGCCGCGCTGGCGCAAACCCAACAGGTTTTTAACAACTGCGACTCGATTGAGGGCGACGTCGTCGCCAACTTTAACAGTGGCGCCGACATCAAAGAGCTCGCCCCCGGGCAGGGGGTCGGCGGCGGCACGGCTGTTAAATTCTCTAAACGCGCCGCCGGAGAAGTGGAGTTTAACGAAGGCTTCCGTGCGCCGCAGGGCGTGCCCCTTGCAGGCTTTGCGGCGGTAGAGTTTGACCTTTACCTCAGCGCCGGGCTGACCGATTCCTCCAACGCCGGGGCCTTTGTGCAGGTATGCCTGCAAGACCAGTACGCGCCAAACGGCGACGTTGGCAAATTCGGTTTTGTGAGCATTTTGGACTCGGTGCGCTCCCTCGCGGGCGGGCGCTGGTACCACATTACCGCGCCGATTGCCGGGCAAAACACCGGCGCCGCCGCCCAAATTACCCTGCGCTTTTGGAACAACTGGCAGGGCGAAGCCGGCGAGTATATTCTGGTCGATAACGTAGTGCTCACCAACCCCAAAGAGGTGACCCCGGCAGATAAAGAGGCCATAGAAGCCGCCGGCCGGGCTTACGATTCGCTGACCGAAACCCAGCAGCCGCTGGTTACCGGCGCGGCCACGCTTGCCGGTTACCGCCAAATGCTGGCCGAGTACGCGGCGGCCCCTGGCAAGGTAGAAGCGCTCATTCGCGCCCTTACCGTAACCTCCGCCGTTTTCCACGATTGCGAGACCACCGCCAACGCCGCCAATTTGAATTCTTCTGCCGATAAAATGTCGCTGGCAGAGGGGCAGGGGGCAGGCGGCGGCAACGCCCTGCAATTTACCAAAACCCTCTCTGGCAGCGGCGTGGTAGAGTTTAACGAGGCCTTCCGCACGGGCGGCGACGGGGTTAATACCGCCGACTTTACCTCGCTGGAATTTGACTTGTACCTGAGCGACGGCCTTACCTATGCGGCCGAGGGCAACATGGTGCGGGCCTACTTGCAGTCTGAGCAGGCAAATAACAACGACAATGCCAAAATAGATACCGTAGACTTTGCCGAGCAGGTGGCCGCCCTTTCTACCGGCGGGTGGCACCACATCACCCTGCCCCTTACCGGCAAGGCCACCGGCGTGGTCAAGCAAATTTCGCTGCGGCTGCGCAACTGCTTTGCGGGCGAGGCCGGTACCTATATACAGGTCGATAATCTGGTCTTTACTGCCCCCCGCACCCTTACAAAAGAGGATGCGAACGAGGTAAACGCCGCCAAAGCCGCCTTTGACGCGCTGGACGAAACCCAGCAGGCGCAGGTGAGCAACTCAGCCGACCTTACCGCCGCGCTGGAAGAAATGAAAAAGCTGCTCAACCCCGACCCCCTTACCGCCGAGCAAATGGACGCGCTTATTCAAAGCCTCGGGGAAGAAACGGTGGCGTACAACGAGTGCGACGAAAACGCCACGGTCGCGAACCTGAATTCCGGAGCCGACAGCAAAGAAATGGTGCCGGATGGGTACGACGGCGGCACGGCGGCCAAATTTATAAAAAAGGCAGACGGTTACACCGAGTTTAACGAGGCCTTCCGCCACAACGGCTTTGCCTTAACGGGCATGAGCACCTTCTCCTTCCGCCTGTTTGTCAGCGCGGGCATTACGGTGCAGCCGGGCGAGCGGAGCGATTCCAGCAAGGTGTATTTTCACGAGGCGACCAACGACCACAACGACAACGCCATAAAAGAGCTGCCCTTTAAAGAGGCCGCTTTGACCGCCAAACCCGGCGAGTGGGTCACCGTAACGCTGGACGTTGCGGGCATTGAAACCTCCGCCCTGCGGCAGATCGATTTGCGGTTTTACGATTTGTACACCGGCGCCGCCGGGGAGTATATTTTGATTGACAACTTAACCTTTACCCGCCCGCACGAGGTGGGTTATGCAGACAAGGAGGCGGTAGAAGCCGCCGAGGCGGAGTACCGCCGCATGACCCCCGAAGAACAGGGCAAGGTAACCCTGTATGAAACGCTGCAAGGGTATTTGGCCACGATAGCGGAAGCAGAAAAAGCCGTTTCGGCGGTAGAAGAAGCCATAGCCGCCCTGCCGGAGTCGCCCGCCGCCGAGCAGGAAGAAGCGGTCGCGGCGGCCTATCGGCAATATGCCGCGCTGGAGGATTCCCTGCGGCAGGCGGTGCAAAATGCCGACAAGCTGACCGCCGCCATGAACGCCGTGGTAGCGGCCAAGGGCGAGACCGAAAAACTGCAAGCCGCGAAAGACGCGATTGACGCTTTACCCGCCCCGGGCGAGCTGACTTTGGCAAACAAAGAGCAGGTAGAGCAGGCGGAGGCCGCCTTTGGCGAGCTGGGCGTGGTGGCGCAGCAGCTGCTGGCCGAGCAGGGCGAAAAATTACAGCTGGCCGCCGAGCGGCTGCAGGCGCTGGCCAAGGCCGAGGCCGTGCAGCAGGTGGTGCAGGCGGTCAACGCCCTTTCGTACACCGGCGTGGTGTATGCGGATGCCGACTGCCTGCGGACGGACGATTTGGACGTACTCGCCAACATCAACAGCGGGTCGGTCGCCATGTCGCTGGAGACCGCCAACAAAACGCAGGGCACCGCCAGCGCGAAATTAACCAAAACGGCAGACGATAACGCCACCCCCGATTTTCCGCTGGGGCTGCGCACCAATGAAGAATTTTTCGTGCGCGACTTCGCTTACGTGGAGTTTGACCTTTACCTCAGCAGCGGCTTTACCCCGGTCGCCAGCTGGGCGAACCTTGCTTTGCAAGACGCCCACGCCAATACGCCGGACGAGCACAAGTTCGCCTCTATTTCCTTCATCGACCAGCTCGCCGCCGTTACCCCGGGGCAGTGGTGCCATTTGCGGGTAGAAATTCCCGCCTCCGTTCGTGCGCAGTATGGCGACAGCCTCATTCGTCAAATCACCCTGCGGCCGGGCAACGGTTCGCTGGTGGGCAATCGCGGCGAATATTTGCTGGTAGACGACGTGTGCTTAACTAGCGGGGTGGCCATTACCCCCGCCGCCGCGCTGCAAAAGAAAGCGGCCCTGCAAGCGATAGAAGAGAGCATGACCGCTTTGCCGAGCGACGACGACCGCGCCGCGGTGCTGGCCGCTACCAAATTGGCAGACTGGCGCACCGCCCTGCAAACGGCTGAAGCCGCGCTGGCCGCGGTAGAAGAAAAGCTGAACGCCCTGCCGCCCTTAGTGTCGCTAACCGTGGCGAATGAAGAAGACGTCGCCGCCGCCAGAGCCGCCTACAACGGGCTGGACGAAGCCTTACGCCCGGCGGCGGAAGAGCTGCTGCAAAAGCTGACGGCTTACGAAGAACGCATGGCGGCGCTAAAAGAAGCCGCCGAGGCCGAGGCGCTGGCCGCCGCCGCCCGCGCGGTAGACGACCAAATTGCCGCGCTGGGCGACGACCCCACCGAAGAGGCCGTCGCCGCCGCCCGCCAGGCTTATGAAGACTTAACCGACCCCGCCAAAGCGCTGGTGCAAAAGCTGGCGGAGTTAGAGGCCGCCGAGCAAAAGTTGGCAGACAAAGCGGCCGCCAAGGTGGTGGCGGACGAGATTGAAAAGCTCCCCGCCGCCGACAAGGTAACAACGGCGGACAAAGCCGCCATAGAAGCCGCCCAAGCGAACTTTGACAAGCTGACCGAGGCGCAGCAGGCGCTGGTAGAAAACAAGGCCAAGTTAGACGAAGCGCTGGCAGCCTTAGAGGCCGCGCTGACCCCGGCGGTGAAACTGGGCGACGTAAACGACGACGGCAAGGTAGACGCGGTAGACGCGCTGGAAGTGCTGCGCTACGCCGTGCACAAGCGCGACTTTACCGAGCAGCAAAAACAGGCCGCCAACGTGAACAACGACGCCGGCATTAACGCCGCCGACGCGCTGGAAATTTTGAAAAAAGCCGTCGGCAAGCCCGCCTGTTTCTAAAATTTCCATCT
>CANQGN010000100.1 GCA_947623215.1 uncultured Clostridia bacterium | reverse complement strand
ACGGCGGTGCCCTTTACGCCCTCCGCTACGCTGCGGCGCGAGCAGGCGCCTTTGGGCGGGGCTTACAGCGTGGGGGCCGAGGTTTCGGCCGAAACATTGCCTTATTACGCCCGGCAAACCAATACCCCCCAGCGGGCGGCAAACTTTTTACATGTGCTGCTGCTGGGCGAGGCGGGGGAGGCCACAACGGTTCCTCTTACCGGCGAAGGGGTGCGCGGGTGCGAAATTCGCCTGCCGGGCGAGCGGCTGCGGGTGCTTTTTAATGAAGAAGCCGACGGCCGCAACATGCACGAAAACAGCAATAACACCCTTGGGGACTATGAAACCGACGCCTACCTGCTGGCCGAAAAAGAAACCCCCGCCGGGCGCAGCCTCTTTTGCGCTTACGGCAGCTACCTGCGGCGGGCGGGCCGGGTGCTGCACGACAGCTACGACAAGCAATTTGTTTTTCTAAAAGATGATAATTGACATTTTTTCCTTTGTATGATAGAATGGAATCGGCGGTAGGGGAAGGCACCCATAACAAAAAACGGCCCGCCATAGTGTACCGGGGGGATGACACCCATGACAAAAAACATTACGGTAGTAGATGAAAACGGAAACACACTTGCCCCCACCTGGCCCAAACGGGCCCGGGGGCTGGTGAAAAGCGGAAGGGCGCGTTGGACGGACGCGACGACCCTCCGTCTTATCCGCCCTCCGCACCATACGGAGGAAAATGATATGAAACGTCAACCAATATGGAATCCCGCGCCTGACCCTCAACCCGCGCCGCCTGCGGAGCACCCGCCGGTGCCGCCGGTACCACCCCCGCCGCCGGTAGGGCAAACGCCCCCGCCGCCGACGGAACCTCCCGCGCCGCCTTATAATCCCGCTGTGCCCCCGCCGCCGGTGGAACCCCCCGCACCGCCCGAACCCCCCATCCTGCGGTTAGAAGAGCTGCTCGAGCGGGTAGACGCCATCGCCCGGCAAACCGAGCATTTGCAGCAGGCATTCCAGGCGCTGAACACTTCGGCGGTGGAAGGGGAGGACATGGCCGCCGGCGCGGCAGCAATTGCCGAAGTGGTAAAGGCCCGAGAGGAAACCAACCGCGCGCTCATCGCCTTTTACAATCGGGTGTATAACGACGCCTGCGGCGGGCCCGCCCGTAGACGGGAGCAGTACATCGAACAGGTACTGCGCCCTGCCGTTACCCCCGCGCCCGGCGCACCCGCTGTGGACGAAGGCGTGGCAGCGGTTTTGGTGGACTATTTAACCCGCCTCTAACGTGGCAACTTTTCGCTCCGGGCAAGGAACCTCCTTGCCCGGGTTTTTTTGTGCCTGCAAATGTTGACAAGTTAACATTTATGGTGTATACTGGGGAGCGGTCATTTAAAACAGGCAAAATCCAAACCAAAAACAAAGCAAAAAAAGGGGGAGAGGAAAAACCTATGGCGGAAGAACTGCATTATGAAGAATTTTCGTCGCTGATAGCGGCCATACATGGCGACATGCAAAAGCTCAAAGCCCGCTGTACCGCCCGGCTGGGCTTTAAGTCGGTGCACGTGTTTTGGATTTACCTCTTAAACACCCACCCGGAGGGGCTTTCGGCCTCTCAGTTGGCCCGGGCCGGGGGCGCCAGCCGCAGTTTGGTCTCGCGCGAGATGCACGAGCTCTTTGAACAGGGCATTGTGTACACTGTAGAGGGCGGCGAGCGGCGGCGCTACGGCTGGAAGTTACAGCTTACCGAAAAAGGGCGGCGGCTGGCCGGGGTGATTACGGCGGTGGCGGGGCAGGTGCAGCGCCGGGTCAGCCGGGGCATTCCCCCCGCGCAGCTGACCGATTTTTACCGCACGCTGCGCACCCTGGCGGGCGAATTCCATACGCTGGCGGCCGACGAACAGTTAGAGGAGGAAATGAACCAATGGCTTGGCAAATAATCAGCGATTCATCCTGCGAATTTTCGCAAGAAGAAGCAAAAGCGGCAGGACTGACCGTACTGCCGCTCAAAACCATCATAGACGGGGTAGAGTATTTAGACGGCGTTACCCTCACCCCCGCCGCATTTTATGAAAAACTGGCGACGTGCAGCGAAATGCCCACTACCAGCCAGTTAACCCCGGGGGAGTTTGAAGCCGCCTTTCGCCCGGTGGTAGAGCGGGGCGACGAGGCGGTGGTGATAACCCTGGCAGGCGCGCTTTCGGGCACCGCCCAAAGCGCCGCCGTGGCGGCCGCCCGCTTTCCCGGTCGGGTATGGGTGGTAGACAGCGAAACCGTTACCATTGGCCAGCACATTTTGGTAGAGTACGCCCTGCGGCTGCGGGAGCAGGGGCTTTCGGCCGAGCAGGCGGCAGAGGCGCTGAACCGCGAGAAAAAGCGGGTTTGCCTGCTCGCCCGGGTAGAAACGCTGGCCTACCTCATGAAAGGCGGGCGGCTTTCTAAAACCGCCGGGTTTGCCGGTACGGTGCTCAATATTAAGCCGGTGCTAAGCGTAGAGGCCGGTGCGGTGCGGGTGGTCGGCAAGGCGCGGGGCGCCCGGCAGGGGGGCAATTTGCTCAACGAATTTATATTGCAAAAGGGCGGGGTAGATTTTACCATGCCCTATGTGCTGGGCTATTCCGGCGCAGACGATTCGCTGCTGCGGGAGTATGTAGAGGCCAGCCGGGCGCTTTGGGCCGGGCAGGCAGAGGCGCTGCCTATGGTGGGCATAGGCAGCACCATTGGCACCCACGCAGGCCCGGGAGCCATTGCGGCAGCCTTTTTCGCTAAGAAATCGGAATAAACTTACAAAGTCAATGTGCCGCCGTCGGTTTTGAGCAGCAGCAACAGCTGCTCTTCCTCCAGCGTTTCGGCGTTGATATACACCAGCACCTCGTCCCCCTCTTTGCCGGTGCACAAAAACTCATAGCATAGCTGCACGGTGCGGTCGTTTAGGGGAATCACCGCCTTGCGGCTGCTTTTGACTTTGAGCAGGGGAGAGAGCGCCGCCTCCGCTTCCTCCGGCGCGTGAATATCCGCCGGGAGAGAGCGGCGGGTGTGGTTCATCATATACCCCTGCGCATTGTAGCTGACGATTTCGCCGGTGTCTACCGCCACCCCGATTTTGACTAAATCCGGGTAACACACTACGTCGTCCTGCCGGTAGGCGAAGTTGACTAAACACACCCCTTCGCTCACGCTGTAGTAGCTTTCTTCAAAGGGGCCGAGGCCGGTCGCGTCCGCATACGCTTTGGCCTTTTGCAGGCAGGCTTCGTAAGAGAGCGCGGCTTCGCCCACCGCCCGCTCGCGGTACCAGTAAAGGGCGTAGCCTCCCCGCCGGGTAATAGCGGCCACGGCGTTTTGCCCTTCGAACATCAGGCAGGGCATGGCCCCCGCCTCTTGCCGGGCGGTTTGCTCTAATTCCTCCGCCGGGCAGTTTAACACCTTGGCGGCCATGGCCAGCGCCTGCTCGGCCGAAACCTCCGGCTTGTTTTGCAAAAAGAGCGAGTTTGGCTGTAAAAGATGGTCAGAGAAGGGGCCGTCGTACAGCAGCGTGGGCAGGTCGTTCAGGCTTTCTTCCATATTGCTAAGCCCGGTGTAAAGCGAGCCGGTTTGCTCTTCGCCCGCGCCGCTTTTGGCAGAGCGCTCTACTTCTCGCCGCCAGCGGCCGCTCTGCTCCATTTCGGTACACAGGTCGTTTACCGCATCCGCCATGCGTTTGGCGTGCTCGCCAAGCGTGGCCAGCCGGTCGTATTCGTCGCTCGTCATGGCTTCTCCCTGCCGCAGCCGGTCGGCTAAGGACAGGGCGTATTCCCCCGCCTGAGAGAGGAATTTGTAGGTGTTTTGCAGGCGGGAGTCGGCGGCGGGAATTTGCCCCAAGCAGGTTTTGGCGCTGCCCGCCTCGCTCCACAGCTGCATGGCAAGCGTGCTCGCCCCCGCCGGGGTGTTGGCGTACAGGCCTTTGGTTAAGGTGGTCTCCATATTTTCCAGGTGCTCGCAGAGCTCCGAAAGTCCCCGCTCGTAGGTGTATTCCAGCCTGGTGCGGTAGCGGGCGGCCATACCGGCGGCGGTTATCAGCCCGCCGCTTAAAACGGCTACCCCCGCCAGCAGGTAGGCGGTCAGCCGAATTCTCCCCCGCCGGGTTTTTACCAGTCGCTTCACTGCCCGCCCTCCTTTGCCGCGCCGCCGGTCTCATACAGCTGCATGGCCGCTAAGGGAGAGACCGGCACGCCGTCTTGCTCCATTGCAAAGTGCAAATGGGGCTGCTCCACGCTTTCGGCCGGCAGGGCGCCGATGACCCCTATCTGTTCGCCGGACTCTACCTGTTGCCCAATGGCCACAGTGGGCTTGGCGTTCAGCCCGCAGTAAAAGGCCACCAGCCCGTCGCCATGGTCGACCGACACCACGGTGCCGAGCGCGGGGTCAGAGCGAATGTCCTCTACCACCCCTTCGGCGCAGGCCAGCACGGGCGCGCCCGCGTTGGCCGCAATGTCTACCCCCGTGTGCAGCCGCCAGTCTTTAAAGGTTTCAGAAAATTGCAGCTGCTCGCTGTCAAAATCCTTTAAAATTTCGCCGGTCACGGGCAGCGAGAAAAAAGGGGCCGCCCCGGTCAGCACGCTGTCGTCGGAGGATGCGGCGTCCGTTTTGGTGGGGGTGGTAAGGGCCAGCGGCGGCGTAAGCGGAAAGGCCGCCTCGCTCGCCGCCGGCAGCTCCGGCGCGCTTTCGGCGGTTTGCTGCTGGGTTTGGCTTTGCTGGGGCGCCGCCTTTAACTGCCGCACCGCCGTGTAAGAGGAAAGCGCCAGCGCCGCCAAACAGACGGCCAGCGCCGCGTAAAAGCCCTTGCTTTTGTGCAGGGGCTTTTCGTTTGAGAACTTGATTTTTGCCATGTTGCCATACGCTCCTTCGGTTGCTTTTTTACCAGTAGCATGGGCAAAAGCGGCAGGGAATATTCCGGCAGCGGGTAAAAAATTTTCTTGTTATTTGGCGGGGGAGTATGCTATAATGAGCGAAAACGCCCGCTCGGGAGGGAGACGCCACTATGTCGCATGCCCGCTCTTACCGCCGCACGCTGGCGGCCTGTTACCTCGGCTTTGTTACCCAGGCCATTGCCGCCAACTTTGCCCCGCTGCTTTTTATTACTTTTTCTAAAAATTATGGGCTGGGGTTTGACCGGCTGGCCCTGATTCCGCTGGTCTTTTACTTTACCCAGCTGCTGGTAGACTGCGCGGCCGCCCGCTTTGCGGATAAAATCGGCTACCGCCTGTGCGTGGTGGCCTCTCAATTGCTTTCTGCCGCCGGGCTTGCGGCGCTGGCGCTTTTGCCGGGGGCGCTGCCCCACCCCTTTGCGGGCATTTTGGCGGCGGTGGTGCTCTACGCCGTGGGCAGCGGGCTGGTAGAGGTGCTGGTAAGCCCCATAGTAGAGGCCTGCCCGTTTGAGAATAAAGACGGCATGATGAGCCTGCTGCACTCCTTTTACTGCTGGGGTTCGGTGGGGGTAATAGCGGGTTCCACCCTGTTCTTTTACCTGTTTGGGCAGCAGCGGTGGCAGCTGCTGGCCCTGCTTTGGGCGGCGGTACCGCTGCTCAACGCCTTTTTGTTTTGCACCTGCCCCATTTGCACCCTGCCGGCAGAGCAGGGGGGCGCCCCCATTCGCAAGCTGCTGCGGCAGCCGGTTTTTTGGTTAATGATTTTGTTTATGGTCTGCGCCGGTGCGGCAGAAATCTCTATGGCGCAGTGGGCCTCTGCCTTTACCGAATCGGCGCTTGGCGTTTCTAAAACGCTGGGCGATTTGGCCGGCCCCTGCCTGTTTGCGGCGCTCATGGGGCTGGCGCGGGTGGCCTACGGGCGGCTGAGCGGCCGGTTACCGCTTATCCCCGCCATGGCGGGGTGCGCCCTGCTTTGCCTTGGCTGCTACGCGGCGGCCTCGCTTGCCGCCTCTCCCTTGGCGGGGCTGGCGGGCTGCGCGGTGTGCCGAGAGGAAAAGAGAGGTGC
>CANQGN010000099.1 GCA_947623215.1 uncultured Clostridia bacterium | reverse complement strand
CAGCAGCCCCGCCTGGTCGCGCGAGCGGCGGGCCACCAGCAAAATGCGCAGGCAAATGGCAAAGAGCAGCAGCAATATGGCGGCGCAGCCCAAAAAGCCCAGCTCTTCGCCCGCCGAGGCAAAAATAAAGTCGTTATACCCAAGGGGAATTTTGCCAGACTGCACGTAAGGCCCCTGAAAGAGCCCGTAGCCGTGCCACCCGCCGGAGCCAATGGCGGTTTCGCCCCGCTGCTGCTGGTAAATAATATCGGTAAACTGCTCGGGGTTCAGCAGCGCCTGAAAGCGGGCCTTCTGGTCGTCGTTGAGCACAAAAAACCAGGCAATGGGCGCCGCCGCCGCGAGCAGCCCCCCCGCCGCCAAAAAGTAGCCGAAGTGTACCCCGGCGGCGTAAAGCATGGCGGCAAAAATAAAGGCGAGAATTAAGGCGCTGCCGTCGTCTCCCTGCATGTGAATGAGCACCACCGGCACCGCCCCGTGCGCCCCCAGCAGCAAAATGTGCGAAAACCGGCTGATTTTGCGGGGGGGAATGTGGGTTACGTGGGCGGTAAAGGAAATGATAAAGGCGATTTTTAGCAGCTCCGACGGCTGAAACGACTGGCCGAAGGGCAGCGCCAGCCAGGCTTTATCGTCCGTACCCGCGGGGGCGTAGCCAAAGCGAAAGGTAATCAGCACCAGCGCCAGCGCCACAAAGGCCGGCAGGTACCAAAAGCGCACAAGGTGCTTGTAGTCTAACAGCGAGAGGCAAACGGCCAGCAGCAGCCCCAGCGCCAGGCCGATTAACTGCACGGCAAAGCGCTGGTAGCCCGCGCTGCCGTAAGTGGCAGAGAGCACCAGCGCCGCGCCGTACAGGCTGGCGAAGGTGCAGAGAATCAGCAGAATTTTATCGGTTTCGCGTATATAGTCGGCAATGGAGCCAAAAAAGCGTTTCATGCGGTCGATTCCTTTTCGTTTGGGTTGGGTGGCACTACCCGTATTATATGCCGGGGCGGCGCAAAATGCAAGCCGCACTTTTTTATAGTATATAAGACCGGTGGGCGAATGACAAGCGTTTTTTCAAAAAATCCCCTTTTCAAATGGAAAAAAGTGTGCTACAATATAGAAAATGCCCGGCCGGACGAGCCGCCGGGGGAGAGGGGCGCGCCATGGAGGGTCGCTTTGTAACGCACAGCACAGCCGAAACCGAAGCGCTCGGCTGTCGGCTGGCAGAGGGGCTGTCTGGCGGCGTGGTGGCCCTGTACGGCGAGCTCGGCGCCGGCAAAACCGCCTTTGTGCGGGGCATGTGCCGGGGGGTCGGCTACGGGGGAGAGGTCTCGTCGTCCACCTTTGCGCTGGTACACGCCTACACCGGCGGGCGGGTTGAGCTCTTTCACTTTGACCTTTACCGCATTGCAGACGAAGACGAACTGGAAAGCTGCGGGTTTTACGACTGCTGCGAGCAGGGGCTGGTAGCGGTAGAGTGGAGCGAACGGCTGGGCGACGCGCTGCCCCCCGGCGCCCTTACCGTGCGGCTGGCCTACGGCGAGCAGGCAAACGACCGGGTGATTACCATTCAAAAAGGGGGAGCGGCATGTTAACGCTTGCGGTTGACTCTACCGGCAAGGCCGCCTCTGCCGCGCTGGTGCAAGACGGGCGGCTGCTGGCCGAGCGCTATACCTGCGTGGGGTTGCAGCACAGCCGCACCTTAATGCCCATGGTAGAAGCTGTGCTTACCGCCTGCGAGCTTTCGCTCTCTTCCGTAGACCGCTTTGCCGTTTGCGTGGGGCCGGGGTCGTTTACCGGCGTGCGCATTGGCGTGGCGGCGGTAAAGGGCATGGCGCTGCCCGGTAACGTACCCTGTGCGCCGCTTTCGTCCTTAGCCGTGCTGGCCATGGGCACGGCGGCCTTTGAGGGGCTGCTTTGCCCGGTGCTGGACGCCAGGCGGGGCCAGTTTTACAACGCCCTCTTTACCGGCGGGGCAGACGCTCCCCGGCGGCTGGTAGAAGACCGCGCCATAGCGGCCGAGGCGCTGGCGGAGGAGCTGCTGCAAGACGACCGGCCGCTTACCTTGTGCGGAGACGGCGCCGAGCTGCTGCTGCCGCTGCTGCAAAACCGGCGGCAGGTGCGGCTGGCCCCCGAGCCGCTGCGCTACCCCCGCGCCGCCTTTGCGGCGCTGCTGGGAGAGACCGCCCCCGTTACCACGCCGGAGGCTTTGCGCCCGCTTTACCTGCGGCCGCCCCAGGCCGAACGGCTGCGGGCCGAGCGGCTGAACCAACAATAAAAAACTTGAAATTGCCTATTATTTGAAAGGATGGAACAAGATGAAAATTGCCATAGGATGCGACCATGGCGGACTGGATTTGAAAAAGGAAATCGTGGCCCACTTGCAGCAAAGCGGGGTAGAGGTAGCCGACTTTGGCATTCATGAGTACCAGTCGGTCAATTACCCAGACATTGCTCTGCCGGTCGCCAAGGCTGTTGCCGCCGGTGAGTGCGAGCGCGGCATTTTGGTGTGCGGCACCGGCATTGGTATGTCGCTTGCCGCCAACAAGGTCAAGGGCATTCGCGCGGCGGTCTGCTCGGACCATTACAGCGTAAAGTACACCCGGCTGCACAACGATGCCAACATTTTGTGCCTTGGCGGGCGGGTAGTCGGCCCCGGCGTTGCCACCGAAATGGTGGATTTGTTTTTAAACACCCCCTTTGAGGGCGGCCGCCACGCCCTGCGGGTGCAAATGATTACGGATATAGAAAACGGCGAGCGGAGCTAACTTTCGCCGCCCGCTTCAATCAAACTTTCATCAGAAGGGACGAATCCGCATGAAAAATTTAACGGTTGTAGACCACCCGCTGGTACAGCACAAGCTCACCTTTTTGCGCGATAAAAACACCGGTTCGCAGCAATTCCGCGCACTGGTGGCAGAAATCGCCACCCTGCTTTGCTACGAAACCACCCGCGACCTGCCCCTGACCGACGCTGTGATAGAAACGCCGCTGATGAAAGCCTCTACCAAAGTAGTGGCCGGGCGCAAGCAGGTGGTGGTGCCCATTTTACGGGCGGGGCTTGGCATGGTAGACGGTATGCTGAACCTGCTCCCGGCGGCCAAGGTGGGGCACATCGGCCTTTACCGCGACCCCGAAACCCACGAACCGGTAGAGTATTACTGCAAGCTGCCGGACGATTTGCCGGAGCGCGACGTGTTTGTGGTTGACCCCATGCTGGCGACCGGCGGTTCGGCGGTAGACGCCATTACCCAAATTAAGGCCCGCAACCCCCGGCACATTAAGTTTGTGTGCATCATCGCCGCGCCGGAGGGCTTAAAGGCCTTTGAGGCCGCTCACCCGGACGTACCGGTGATAACCGCGGCGGTAGACGACTGCTTAAACGAGCATTGCTACATTTGCCCGGGGCTGGGCGACGCGGGCGACCGCATTTTCGGCACGCTGTAACATTTATAAGGGCGCGGGCAGGGCGGCGTCCTCAGTCGCCTGCCGCGCCGTTTGCCCTATTACAACTGAATAGTCGAGCGTCTTGCATATTCCTAATAGCTCTATGGGTTTTGCCAACGGTTTGTCCCCTTTGCGTTTTCCTTAAGGCGAGGGGAGTCGAACACACGCCGCCCCTCGCAGGCCCTTTTTGGCCCTTTTCCGCCCGTCGTCCTTGCCTTGCGCCAGCAAGGCTTCGTCCTCCGAACGAAAAAGTTCTCAAAAATTTCTCAGCGAGGGGTGCGAAGTAGTTTTCAGCGAGCGGATTTGTGTTCAGGCAAGGAAGCGCCCGCAGAGAATACTTGACGTATTGTCAAGGGCGATGACGCCGCATGGGCGCAAATCCGCCGCTGAAAACCGACGCGGGTTCGGCTCCCCTCGCCTTAACCGGCCGGGGGCCGGAAGAACGGAGTTCAAGGAGGAACCTTTATGAAACAGATGTTCAAACGCGCACTCGGCGCGCTGCTGTCGGCGGCTATTCTGGCGGCCGGCTTTGCCATGCCCACGTTTGGGGAGGAAGCGGAGGCCGACGACGCCGACGCCCCCACCGCCTTTTCGGTGCTGGACTTTGCCAAAGATACCAACTACACCCTCTCCGGCGTGAGTGATAAGCGGGTAGAGCAGCAGGGGGATTTTGCCGCGCTTATGGGCAAAGCCCTGAATTTCTCGATTGTGCGGCCGATTACCCCCGCCCTCAACATGGCGGACTACGAGCTGCCCTATTTGGCCATGCGGCTGCAGCTCTACGTAGAAGACCCCTCGTTGCTCAGCGCGTCGGGTGCGCCCCAGCTGGAGCTCACCAGCAGCGGCACCTGTGACAAAGAGGAAATCCACTGGCTGGCGGGCGACTGGTCGCTGAAACGCGGGTGGAATGATTTAACGCTGGAATTCGGAGACGGTTCCATTACCGGCGGTACGCCGAATCTCGCTGGCATCAATTATTTTCGACTCTATCTTCACTTTTCGGCCGAAACCACCGTGGGGCTGGGGGATTTGCGGGTAGAGCCCTCGCACGGCGGCGCCCGGTTTAACGGCGGCTTTACGGTAGAAACCCCCACGCTGCCGGGTCTGCCTTTAACGGGCGAAGCCTGGGTAAAGCCGCAGGCCTACAGCGGCAACCGCTGGGTGATTAGCGACTGCGACGGCAATGACGGCATGTACGATTCTTTTGCCGGTTCTAACCTGCGCCCGGTTACCAGCGGAGGCAAAACCTACTTGCAGGTAGACTATGGCACCGGGGAGTATTGCTCGCTGCGGCGGGCAAACACCGGCGAGGGGCTGGTAACCGTGCCGCCCGAGTACACCCGCGACCAGCTGGCCCTTTCGCTGCGCATGTACGTGGAAGACGTGGCCTTATTGAATCAATACCAGTATGAAATGGAAATCGCCAGCGGCGGTATGGATAAAGACGAGCTGAGCTGGGGCAAGGGCGCGCTGCCGCTGCAAAACGGCTGGAATGATTTGCTGCTGCCGCTGGCCGAAGCCCCCAAAGAGACGGGGCATTTTACCGTGGGCCCCATTCGCTGGTTCCGTTTTTACGCCAACACCATTACCGACCCCGCGGGGCACAACACCATTTGTTTAGACGATATTGCCATTGTGCGGGTAGCCCCGCAAACCCAATGGATTATCAGCGAGTTTGACAATACCGATTCTACCGCCACTACGAGCAGCAGGACGGCGTGGACTATTTGCAGGTAGACATTCCCGCCGGTACCTGGACCTCGCTGCGCAAGGATATGACGAGCGCGGCGGGCATTCCGCTGCCCGGCAGCTACACCCGCGAGCAGTTGGGGCTGGCGCTGCGCATTTATATTGAAGACGCCTCGCTCCTGGCCGCCGGGGGGAATTTAGAGATTGCCAGCAAAACCATGGACCAGAACGAGCTTGCCTGGTACACCCACGAAATTGGCCTGCAAAGCGGCTGGAACGAGCTGGTACTGCCGCTGGCCGAAGCCCCTATGGAGACCGGCACCTTTGAATTGACCGCCATTAAGTGGTTCCGCCTTTCTACCAACACCATGAGCCGCGCCAATGTGCTGCGGGTAGACTATGCCAAAATTGTACTGCTGGAGGGGGTAACCCCGCCGGAGGAAGACGACGAAGCCGCCGGCCTGCTCTGCTACCGGGGAAAAACGGCTGCCGAATGCTTTACGCTGGGAGTGGACGAAAACGGCGAGCTTGTCGGCCAAATGGGCGAGCAGCAGCTGGCCTTTGGCGCAGCCCTGCCGGCGGAGGTTTGGAGCCACCTTGCCTATGCCGTAGACCCGGCCGGTAAAACCGTCACGCTTTATGTAAACGGTACCGCTGTTGCCACCGCCGCCTTTACCGGCCCTCTGCCGGGCGAGGGCACCCTTACCCTTGGCTGCGGGCCGGAGGGGTTTGAGGGGCGCACCTACACCGGGCAGATGGGCGACGTTCGCCTGTGGAGCGCACAGCGCACCCCGGCGGAAATCGCCGCCAATCAAAGCCGGTTGCTGCCCGCCGGTACGGAGGGCCTGCTCTGCAATTACCGGC
>CANQGN010000098.1 GCA_947623215.1 uncultured Clostridia bacterium | reverse complement strand
GGCGGGGTCTAACCGGCCCACCGCCAGCGCCGCCTCGGAACGAGAGTAGCCCATGGCCACCAGCGCCTCTACCGCGTCGGCCGCAGCGCCGCCCCCGGCGCCCGCCCCGGCCGCCTGCACGTCGGCGGCGTCGCCCATGGCAAAGCCGCCCAGCTTGTCTTTAAGTTCCAGCACCACCCGCTGGGCGGTTTTAGAACCCACCCCCTGGGCGGCGCTGATGGCTTTGGCGTCCTCTGCCGCAACGGCCAGCGCCAGCCGGTCGGGCGGCAGCTGCGACAAAATAGCCAGCGCCACCTGGGCCCCCACGCCCGAAACGCCAATGAGCAGGCGAAAGGCCTCACCTTCCGCTTCGTCTGCAAAGCCGTATAAATCCAGCGCGTCGTCGCGCACGGTCAGGTGGGTAAACAGCCGCACCCGCTCGCCCGGGTGGGGCAGGGCGCGCAGGGTAGTATCCGAAACAAAGCACTTAAACCCCACCCCGCCGCAGGAAAGGGCGGCAAGGCCGGGTTTTTTCATCACCAGCGTACCCTCTAACGAATAAAACATCTTACCGTCCTCCCTTTTGCCCGGCCGCCCGGGCGGCCAGCAGCGACCCGGCGCTGTGGGCGTGGCAAATGGCCATGGCCAGCGCGTCGGCCGTATCGTCCGGCTTCGGCACCGCCGGCAGGCGCAGCAGCAGCCGCACCATCTCTTGTATTTGCCCCTTCTCTGCCCGGCCGTAGCCGGTCACCGCCTGCTTTACCTGTAAGGGCGTGTACTCATAAACCGGCACGCCCGCCTGCTCGGCCGCCAGCAGCAGGCAGCCCCGCGCCTGCGCCACCTGTATGGCGGTGGTGGTATTGGTGTTAAAATAGAGCTTTTCGACCGAAAGAGCGTCTGGCTGCATGGTTTGCAGCAGGCGAAGCATTCCCTCGTACAACCGGCAAAGCCGCTGGCCAAAGGGGGTGCCGGCCGCCGTGGTAAGGGCGCCGTATTCTACCACCGAAAACCGCCCCCCGGCGTAGTCTACCCCCCCGTAGCCTACAATGGCGTAACCGGGGTCGATGCCCAAAATGCGCATAGCCGCCTCCTGCACAATTGAATTCGTAGTATTATATCACACTTCCCGCGCAGGCACAACAAGCCGGGCCAAAAATCGGCAAAAAATTTTTTAAAAATTGACCTTTTTTGACCTTGACTTTGTTTGACCTTTGTGCTATACTAGGAATCGTAAGAACCCGGCGGCCGCCCGCCGCCAAGGAAGAAGTGACCTTTCATGCGCATGAGCGATTTGGTGACCCAAACCATTTTAGAGCTGCTCAACAACCAAAACGGCAGCGCCGAAATTCGCCGCAACGAGCTGGCGGAAACGCTGGGCTGCGTGCCCAGCCAAATTAACTACGTGCTCACCTCTCGCTTTACGCCCGAGCACGGCTATATTGTAGAAAGCCGCCGGGGGGGCGGCGGGTACATTCGCATTACCCGCGTGCGGTTAAACCGCAGCTCGGCCATTATGCACCTCGTGAACTCCGTAGGCGACTCGCTGGACTACCCCACCGCCCGCGCCATTTTGGGCAATTTGCAGGAGCAGGGGTACTTAGGCGAGCAAACGGCCGGGGCCATGGCCGCCGCCATGTGGGACCGCTGCTACGCCGGGCTGCCCCCCGCCACCCGCAACGCCCTGCGGGCCAACCTGTTAAAACAAATGCTGTTAAGTCTACTATAATACCCATTCTTCATATATTTTACAGATTTTCAGGAAGGTGATGCAAGATGTTATGTCAACACTGCGGCGCGCGCCCCGCAACCACCCATATTCGGCGCACCATAGACGGCGTAACCGAAGAACTGCGGCTTTGCGACGAATGCGCGGCCAAGCTGGGCTACGACCAGCTTTCTATTTTGGCCGGCGGGCTGCTGGGCTCGCTGTTCGGCACCGAGCTGACCGAAAACCACCCCGGCCCCGCCGGGCGCTGCCCGGGCTGCGGCGTCAGTTTTGAAGAGATTGCCCGCACCGGCCGGGTGGGCTGCGCCAAATGCTACGAGCGCTTTGCCGACCGGCTGACCCCCACCATAGAGCAAATTCACGGCCGGGCCTCTTACGCCGGGGAGCGGCCGCGCAAAAAGGCCCCCGCGGAGAAACCGGCCGACCCCCGGCAGGCGCTGCAAAAAAAGCTGGACGAAGCGGTAAAGGCGCAGGAATTTGAAGAAGCCGCCCGCTTAAGAGACGAAATTCGCAAGCTGGAACGGGAGGAGGGGCAGCAGAATGGAAACGACTAAATGGTACGCCAAACGGGGCGAGCAGGACGATTTGGTGGTGAGCACCCGCGTGCGGCTGGCCCGCAATTTTGAAGACGTGCCCTTTCCCTGCCGCATTACCCCCTCTGGCAGAGAAGAGGTAGAGCGGCGGGTGTGCGCCGCCCTGCTGCACACCGGCGAGCAGGGCTTGCCCGCGCTCGGGGTGTACGAACCCGGCGCCATTCACAGCGACGCCCGCCGCGCCATGGCAGAGCGCCACCTGCTAAGCCGCGAATTTGCCGAAAGCGGCCGCCAGCGCACCCTGCTGCTGAGCGAAGACGAGTCGGTTTGCCTGCTGCTGTGCGACTGCGACCACGTGCGACTACAGGTCATGGCGGCGGGGCTGGAGCTGAGCGCCGCTGCCGCCGCCGCCAAACAGCTGGACGACCTGATAGCCGCCGAGCGCCCCTACGCCTTCAGCAACCGCTGGGGGTACCTAACCGAGTCGCCCACCGACCTCGGCACCGGCTTAAAAGCCTCTGTACTGCTGCACCTGCCGGCGTTAGAGGCCACCGGCGGCATTGAGGCGCTGGCCAAGGCGGTAGGCAAAATCGGCCTGAGCTTCAGCGGCACCTTTGGCGAGGGCAGCGGCGTTTCGGGCTCGCTTTACCAGCTCTCGAACCAGATTACCATGGGCATTGAAGAGTCGGCCGTGCTGGAAAATTTACGCTCGGTCACCCTACAGCTCATCGCGCAGGAGAAAGACGCCCGCAAAGCCCTCTCTCCCCTTTCTACCGAAGACGCCGCGTATCGCGCGCTGGGGCTGCTGCAAAACGCCCGCATTTTAACGGTGCGGGAGTTTACCGACGCCCTCTCTCGCCTGCGGCTGGGCATTTCTATGGGGCTGATAGAGAACGTAAGCTTACAAACGCTGGGCGTATTAAACGCCGAAATGCACCCCGCCACCCTGCTGCTGCGCCACCCGGAGGCCGACAGCACCGAAAAACGCGACGCCGTGCGGGCGAAGCTGGTGCGGGAGCAATTGCAAACGCAATAAGGAGGGAACTTTGTGATGTATCGTTTTAACGGATTTACCGAAAAGGCCAACCAGGCGCTCAACATTGCCATAGAGCAGGCGCAGGACTTTGGCCACACCTATATTGGCAGCGAGCACATTTTGCTGGGCATATTGTACGAGGGCAGCGGGGCGGCCGCCGCGCTGCTGACCGGCAACGGGGTCACGCCGGAGGCGATAGCCGAGCTGCTGACCGAGCGGGTAGGCAAGGGCAGCCGCACCCGGCTGACCCCAACGGACTTTACCCCCCGCGCCAAGCGCATTTTGGAGCTTTCGATTTCCGCCGCCCGCTCGCTCAACAGCGGGTACGTGGGCACCGAGCACATTTTGCTGGCCATTTTAAAAGAGGGGCAAAGCTACGCCGTGGGCTTTTTAGAGGAGCTGGACGTAGATTTGGAGGCGCTGGCCGAGCAGATTGCCGGCAGCCAAAACGCCGGACGGCCCGACGGCCCCCATGCCTCCGGCCGCAGAACGAATAAAAAAGAGGGCGCCACCCCCACGCTGGATAAATTCGGCCGCGACTTAACGGCCGAGGCCGCCGCCGATAAAATCGACCCCGTCATCGGCCGGGGGGCAGAAATTGAGCGGGTGATTCAAATTCTCACCCGCCGCACCAAAAACAACCCCTGCCTCATTGGCGAACCGGGGGTGGGCAAAACCGCCATTGCCGAAGGGCTGGCGCTTAAAATCGCCCGCGACGAGGTGCCGGAGCTGCTGCACGGCAAGCGGGTGGTTACGCTGGACTTAACCGGCATGGTAGCCGGGGCCAAGTACCGGGGCGACTTTGAAGAACGCATTAAAGCCGCCATAGACGAGGTAAAAAAGGCCGGCAACGTGATTTTGTTCATCGACGAGGTGCACACCCTCATCGGGGCGGGCTCGGCCGAAGGTTCTACCGACGCCGCCAACATTTTAAAGCCCTCGCTCGCCCGGGGGGATTTGCAAATCATCGGCGCCACCACCATTGACGAATACCGCAAAAACATTGAAAAAGACGCCGCGCTGGAACGCCGCTTTCAGCCCGTTACGGTGGGCGAACCCACCGAAGAAGAGGCCGTGGCCATTTTAAAGGGCCTGCGGGATAAATACGAGGCCCACCACCGGGTGAAAATTACCGACGAGGCGATAGAGGCCGCCGTGAAACTCTCTTCCCGCTATATTTCCGACCGGTTTTTGCCCGACAAGGCCATAGACTTAATTGACGAGGCCGGCTCTCGCGTGAAGCTGCGCAGCTACACCCCGCCCGAGCAGATAAAGAAGCTGGAAGAAGAAATTAAACAGCTGGAAGCGGAAAAAACCGCCAGCGTAAACGCGCAGGATTTTGAGGGCGCCGCCCGGCTGCGGGATAAGCAAAAGCACGGGCAGGAGCTGCTGGAGCACTTAAAAGAGGAGTGGAAGCAGCAGCAGGAGCACTCTGTGGGCGAGGTAACGCCGGAAGAAATTGCCGAAATCATCGCCGGGTGGACGGGCATTCCCGCCACCCGCTTAACGGAAGAAGAGGGCCAGCGGCTGCTGCGCATGGAAGACGAGCTCCACCAGCGCTTAGTGGGGCAGGACGAAGCGGTTTCGGCCGTCGCCCGGGCCATTCGCCGGGGGCGGGTAGGCTTAAAAGACCCCAAGCGGCCCACCGGCTCCTTCCTCTTTCTCGGCCCCACGGGCGTGGGCAAAACCGAGCTGTGCAAAACGCTGGCCGAGAGCATGTTCGGCAGCGAAAACGCCATGATTCGCTTTGACATGTCGGAATATATGGAAAAGCACACCGTATCCCGCTTAGTAGGCTCGCCCCCCGGGTACGTGGGGTTTGACGAAGGCGGCCAGTTAACCGAGCAGGTGCGCCGCCGCCCCTACTGCGTGCTGCTGTTTGACGAAGTAGAAAAAGCCCACCCCGACATTTTTAACCTGCTGCTGCAAATACTGGAAGACGGCATTTTAACCGACGCGCAGGGCCGCCGGGTGGACTTTAAAAACACCGTCATTATTATGACCTCCAACATCGGCGCGCAGGCCATCAGCCAAAAGTCATCCTTCGGCTTCGGCGTGCAGGAAGACGAAGCCCAAAGCCAAAAAGACATTCGCGACGAAGTCATGCGCCAGCTGAAGAGCGCCTTCCGGCCGGAATTTCTCAACCGCATTGACGATATCATCGTCTTTAAGCAGCTCACCAGAGACGATTTGCACGAAATCGCCCGCCGGATGCTGCAAACCCTCACCCGCCGGGTAGAGGCCAACGTGGGCTTAACGCTGACCTTTGACGACGCAGCCATGGACTTTTTGGCGGAAGAAGGCTTCGACAAGGTGTACGGCGCCCGGCCGCTGCGGCGGACCATTCAAACCAAAGTAGAAGACCCCTTAAGCGAAGCCATATTAGACGGCGCCCTGCAAAAGGGCGACCGGGTGCTGTGCACCCTGCGGGAGGGGGCGCTGGCCTTTGACAAAACGCCGCCCGCCGCCGCCCAATCGCCCGAACAACCGGCACAGCCGGAAGAACAAGAAAAGCCCGCACAACCGAGCAACTCGGCCGACCCCGGCGCGTAAAAACAAACAACCTGTAAAAAAACCGCCCGCCCCGCCCCTTTTGGCTGCCCAAAAAGGGATTGGGTCGGGCGGTTTGGGTGATTTTTCAAAAAGCGGTTTGGGTGATTTTTCAAAAAATGTAGATTTGTCAATGATGTGAGACCGGAAAATCGGAAGAGTATGTTGTGGAGTGTGGGATGCTGACGGAGG
>CANQGN010000097.1 GCA_947623215.1 uncultured Clostridia bacterium | reverse complement strand
GCGCTACGCCGTGCACAAAACCGACCTGACCGCCGAGCAAAAAGCGGCGGCCGACCTAAACGGCGATAACGCCATTAACGCCGCCGACGCGCTGGCAGTGCTGAAAAAAGCCGTCGGCAAATAATTAAAACTAAAGGGTTTTCTGTATCCCCAAGCCCGGGGCGGGTTTTCCGCCCCGGGTATTTGTTAGCCAAAAATTATTTTTTGCAAGTATCAATTCCCCACTTGACAAACGCCGCGCTTTCGTGTATAGTTAAGTTAAACGCATAACCAGTCGGGGAGGAGGGCGCGCAAAACCATGAACGTTTACGCCAGCAACAACGTCACCATTGGCGACATTGCCGCCCGGCTGGGCGTTTCTACCGCCACGGTTTCCATGGCGCTTTCGGGCAAGGGGCGCATCAGCGCGGCTCTGCGCAAAACCATTTGCAAAACCGCGCACGAAATGGGCTACGAGGCCAACCGCTACGGCCACGCCCTGCGCATGAAAAATATCACCATTGGGGTTATGCTGCCCAAATCGCCCGCCGTGGTGCAAGAGCATTTAAAGCGCGGCATTTTAGAGGCCTGCCGCGAGAGTCGGGGCATTAAATTCCGCTGCCTCATGTTGGAGTACGACTACAACACCGCCTCCGAAGCGGCCTGTTTTCGCACCCTGCTGGACTCTTGCGACGGCATGATTATCGAGTTTGAAGCCACAAGAGAAGAACCCCACCGCGCGGTAATTGAGCAAATTAACGCCCGGCATTTGCCGGCGGTTTCGCTGGTGGTGCAGCCGGCCCTGCTGCATACCGACCTGCGGGTTTCGGTAGACGCCGAGGCAGAGGGTCGCCTGGCGGCGGATTTGTTTCACTTGGGGCTGCCCGCGGGCGCCCCGCGCGATATTTTGGTGGTGGGCGGCGCCAAAAAGAGCGAAATTCACGAGCGGGTGTTGCGCGCGTTTCGCGAGGCCGCCGCGCCCTACGGGCTGCGGGTGTGCGAAACGCTGGATTCGAACGACGACCCCACCACCATTCCCCCGCTGCTGCGGCAGGCGCTGGCGCGGCAGGGCGAGCTGGCGGGCGTGTTTGTAACCAGCTACCTTTCGTATTGTGTTTGCCGCGAGCTGCGGCTGGCCGGGCGCGCCGACCGCACGCTGGTTGTGGGGGTAGACGTCTTTCGCCAAAACGCCGCCTGTTTGCTGAACGGCACCCTGCACGCTTTAATTCACCAGCAGCAGCAATTGCAGGCCAAAACGGCCTTTCACGAGCTCATGAACCGCCTGTTAAACGCCGCCGAGCCGGGGCCGAAAACCATTCAAATACCGGGGCAAATTGTGCTGCCGGGGAATATAGAAAGCTACCTTGGCGAAACGCAGCCGATTGCTTTTTAAATGCAAAACGCCGGGGGAGCCGTTCTTTTTTAAGGGTTGGTTAATCGTTTAACCTAACTTACGGAAAGGGGGTGGGTGCGGTCGTTCGCAAACGCACCAACGGGAACCATTCATTTTTAAGCAAACGGAGGTTGAACAACATGAAAAAAAGTATGGCATTGCTGCTGGCGCTCTGTTTGGCCTTTACGGGGCTGTGCAGCGCGGCCGCAGCCGAAACGGGAGCAGCTTCTCCCGATGATGCGGCAACAGGGGAGGAAACGCAAGTGTATCTTTCTGACATTGACTGGGTAAGCTGGAAGATGTTCCATGCGACTTCGGACGACGAGCACCCCGCCTACACCCCCAGCCGCAACTGCAACGAGGCGGGCGGGCCGCTGGTCATAAACGGCAAAACCTACGAAAAGGGGCTGCGTACCCACCCGGACGACGCTTACGCCGCCGAGTTTGTGTACGACATCAGCTCTTACGCCTTTACCACCTTTTCGGCAACCGTCGGCAAAGACAGCGCGGCAGAGTATGGCTATGGCCGCGTGCAGTTTTTGGTTTACGTAGACGGCGAACTGCGGGCGCAAAGCCCTTTAATGGACGCCCGAGAAGATTGCTACCTTGCCTGCGACGTAACGGGCGGCAAGGAGTTAAAGTTGCTTGTGGATAACGCGGGCGACGGCGTAGTGCATGATTCCAGCGGCCTGGGCAACGCCATGCTGGATAATCGCCCGGTTACCGAGGAAGATACCGGCTTTGTAAAGTACCTGACCAGTTTAGAAGCGAACTCTCCCACGCAGGGGGTCACCCCGCAGGCGGCAAGCCACAGCGTTGGTTTCGCCGGGGGGCAGGCGCAGTCGGCGGGCTATACCGCCCCCAACCACATGAAGCACTTTTACGCCACGGCGGTAAACGGCGGCGGCGCGGCCCGTACCCTTACCGTTACGGTGGGGGAAGCTGCCCAGCAATTTACCGTAGAAGCCGGTAAAACCAAAGCGGTGCACTTAGTGCTCACCTCCGGCGCAACCGTTACCCTTGCGGCAGACGAAGCCGCAGCCGAGCTGACCCTGCAAAACGCCCGGTTTACGGTAGAGGCGGCCGCCGAAGCGTTTACGCCGCCCGCCAAGCCCCAGGGTACCGCCGCGCAAAAATTCCAAAGCTGGCTTGCGGATTTGTCTACCCTGCCGGTCTCGTTTGTGTATGATGATGTAAAATATACCGGCCTTGGCGGCGAGGCGTTTACAGAGGTCAGCCGCCAAAGCAAACCGCTGGATAACGCCGATCAAACGGTGGTAACGGTAAAGCACCTGCCAAGCGGGGTAGAAATTACGCTGGACGCGCTGCTCTACCCGGACTACGACGCCTACGAATGGACGCTCTATTTTACCAACAAAACAGAGAAAAATACCGGCATTTTCTCTAACGTGCGGGGGGCGGAAGTATACGTTTACGGCCAAAATCCGGTGCTAAACGGCCTGAACAGCGACAGCAACGGCGGCGCCAGCTTAGACTACTACACCAAATACCGCAAAGCGGTCGACCGAAAAATCAACTTTGAATCCACAAGCGGTAAATCGACCTATCCGGTTTTCCCCTACTACAATTTGCAAACAGACGAGGGCGGCCTTTTTATCGCCTCCAGCTGGCTGGGGCGGTACTACAACACCTTTGAGCCCTGCGAGGCAAACGGCGAAAAAGCCGTGCGCTTTTTAAGCGGCCAGCTGGATTTGAACACCTATTTGGTACCGAACGAGACCATTCGCACCCCGCTGGTGGCTTTTGTAGAGTACGGTGAAGAAACCACGCCCCAGCAGGCGGTGAATCTGTGGCGTAAGTGGTTTATCAATTGCAGTATGCGCAAAATCAACGGCGAGCGCATCAAGCCCATGATTACCGCTTCGTCCTCCTGGATTTACACTTGCATGGTTACGGCGACGGAGCAAAGCCAGATAGACGCCATAGAGTCTTACCTGAATAAGGACGTTCAGCTGGATTATTGGTGGATGGACGCCGGTTGGTACTATGGCCCCAACGAAACGACCATTTCTGACTGGACCAATACCGGCATTTGGAAGGTCGACCGCGATCGCTTCCCCTCTGCCTTTGCGCTGGTGAGTGCCTACGCCAAGGCCCATAATCTGAAAGGCACCATTTTGTGGTTCGAGCCGGAGCGCACTGCCCTGACCGCCGAGCAGATTCGCACCGTCTTCCCGGAATTTAAAGACGAGTGGCTGTTGCACGACACCAAATTTGGCGTAAACGGCCACATGATGCTCAACATCGGCAACCCGGAATGCCGCGCATGGATTACCGACGTGGTTGCCGACATTCTGGAAACCGGCGATATTGATATTTACCGGCAGGACTTCAACTGGCTGCCTTATTCGCTCTGGATGTCGTATGATACCATTGAGCGAACCGGTATAGTAGAAAACCTTTACGTGCAGGGGTATTACGCCTATTTTGACGCGCTGATAGAGCGCTTCCCGGATATGCTGATAGACACCTGCGCTTCCGGCGGCTGCCGTATTGATTTAGAAACGCTCCGCCGCGCCGTTCCGCTTCATCGTACCGACTGCAACACGGAGTATTACGACAACACGCAGGCGGCCTCTCAGGCGCTGTATAACTGGATTCCCTTCAGCGGGCAGCCCACCAACTATTCGCTGGACGCCGATATCGACGTATACGCCATGCGGTCGGTCTACGCCCCTTCTATTACCCTGAATTTTGACTACCGCAGCGAAGAAAAAGACTGGGAGCTGCTTTCGTCTTTGGTAGAAGAATGCCGCATGGTGACCCAGTATTGCTACGACGATTACTATGAACTGGTTGAGTGGAACAACACCGACAGCCAGTGGCGTGGTTGGGAATTTTTCAATCCGGAAGAGAACGCCGGCGTCGTGCAGCTCTTCTGCCCCGGCAACGCCAAAGAACTGAGCAAAACCATTCGCCTGCAAGGGTTAAACGAGAACGTAACCTACGTGCTTACCGACGTGGCCGGGGTGTTTAGCACCATCGCCACCGGCAAAGAGCTGATGGAAACCGGCATTGACGTTACCTACACCGGCCCCCGCTCCAGCTCGGTTATCTTTATTAACACCAAGCCGGTAGAGGTGCCGGAGGGCATTAGAGAAAAAGAAACGGTCGGCCGCCAGATTAACTACGTGCCGGAGGATGCCGTGGTGGTAAGCGATTTGGAATGCGAAAGCTGGAAGATGTTCCAGTCCAGCTCCTCTAACCCCGATTCGCCCTATCACCCCAACTTTAACTGCAACGAGCAGGGCACCAGCATTGTAATTGCCAACATGGTGTTTGAAAAAGGCATTCGCTCTCACCCCTGCGAGGACGGCCCGGCGGAGCTGGTGTATGATATTTCTGCCTATTCTGATAAATATACCACCTTCAGCGCCTACGTGGGCAAAGACAGCGACGGCATTTTGGGCAACATTCAGTTTGACGTTCTGGTAGACGGCAAGCAGGTGGCCCAAAGCGATATTTTGCCGGCGGGCGCTTACCAGCTGCTGTTTGCCGATATTCGCGGCGGCAAAAAGCTCACCCTGCGCATTTTTGACGGCGGCGACACCATTACCAGAGACTCTTCTGCCTTCGGCAACCCGCTTCTGTTAACCGACGAGCAGGTTGACCGGGTGCAGGCCTATGAGGTAGACGGGCTTATCTCCGTTGCCAGAGGCGCCGAGCGGCTGGCGGCGGCGCGGGCGGCTTACGAGGCCTTAAACGACCGCGCCAAGGGCTTTGTGACCCTGTACGACCGCTTAACGGCGGCAGAAGACGCCGAGCAGGCGACGGCGGTGAGAAAGCAAATAGAGGCCCTGCCGCCGGCAGAGGAACTCTCGCTTGCCAACCGGGCAGCGGTAGAAGCGGCCAAAGCCGCCTTTGACGGCTTAACCGCCGGGGGGCAGGCGCTGGTGCCGGAAGAACTGCAAACCAAGCTGGCACAAGCGGTAGAAGCAATGGCAAAGCTGGTGGCGCAGCAGACGGACGAAGAGGCCGCCGCTGCGGTAGACGAGCAAATTGCCGCGCTGGGTGAGAACCCCACCGCCGAGCAGGTAGCCGCCGCCCGGCAAGCCTACGAAGCGCTAAACGAGACGGCCAAAGGGCTGGTCACCCGCTTGGGCGAGCTGCAAGCGGCTGAGCAAAAAATAGCGGACGAACAAGCCGCCAAAGCGGTAGACGAGCAAATTGCCGCGCTGGGCAACGCCCCCACCGCCGCCCAGGTAGCCGCCGCCCGGCAGGCTTACGAAGCGCTAAACGAGGCAGCCAAAGGGCTGGTCACCCGCTTGGGCGAATTAGAGGCGGCCGAACAAAAACAAGCCGACGAACAAGCCGCCAAAGCGGTGGACGAGCAAATTGCCGCGCTGGGAGACGCCCCCACCGCCGCCCAGGTAGCCGCCGCCCGGCAGGCTTATGAAACGCTAAACGAGGCAGCCAAAGGGCTGGTCACCCGCTTGGGCGAGCTGCAAGCCGCTGAGCAAAAACAAGCCGACGAAGCTGCCGCCAAAGCGGTAGAGGAGACAATTGAAAAACTGCCCGCCGCAGATGCGGTAACGACTGCGGACAAAGAGGCCATTGAAGCCGCCAAAGCCGCCTATGACAAGCTGACCGAGGCGCAGCAGGCGCTGGTAGGCAACAAGGCGAAGTTAGACGAAGCGGTCAAGGCCTTGGC
>CANQGN010000096.1 GCA_947623215.1 uncultured Clostridia bacterium | reverse complement strand
GTGGCTTTGCCTACCGCCGCCCGCAAAATGGCCAGCGCGTCGGCGGCGTTCACCGCTTTGTCGCCGGTTAAGTCGCCGTACATGCCCTGCGGGGCGGGGGGATTCATGGCCTCGTTAAAGGCCTGGCGGGCGGCGGCCAGCAGGGCGGCATTCTCTACCTTTTGCTGCTCTAAGCGGCCGTAAAGGGTTTGCAGGTTGTTGTAGGCCGCCTCTGCCGCCGTGAGCGCGGCCTCTTTTTCTTTGTAGTTTTCGGGGGTAATGTCGCCTATCATGTCTATCAGCGCTTCCGCCTCGGCAATGGCGGTGTTGCGGCGGCCGTAGCGGGTTTTGGCGGCGGCCAGGTCGTTGACCGGCATTTCGGCAAACCAGTCTACCACCGTTTGCGCCAGCAGGTCGTAGCCCGCCGCGTTGGGGTGTACGCCGTCTGAAAGATAAGTATTGGTGTTCGTTTTGAGTGTCTCTGCATTAAAGGCTTCGTCGTTGTACCAGTCAAGGTAAGTAACGCCCCACTTTTTGCAAAGGGCTTCGGCTACGTTGGCGTAAGCCTCCATATTATGCAGCGCCGCGTTTTCTGCCCCCGGCATTTGGTAGTTGGCCAAAAAGCCCAGGCGGGAATGGGGGAAGAGAGTGGTGGCCTTGCTGAGCAGCTCTTCCAGCCCACCGGCGTAGGTGGCAACGTCGTAAGGGCCGGTAAAGCCGGAGACGGGTTCGCCCGGCGCGGCGGCGGCCAGCACGTCGTTTAGCCCGCCTTGCAGCACCACGTAGTCGTACAAAATGGGGTAAATGCCGTCTAACTGAGCGGCAATGGAACCGCCCGCAAAGGCGGCGTCTGCCGCGGCAGTGTTGGTAACCGCCATTTTATGGGCGGCGGCAATACGAGCGGCCCAGCCGCCGGCCAAATCCTCCGCTCCACCGGCGGTTAAAAAGTCGCCAACAAACAGGGCGTTGCGCGCGGCCAGCGGGTCTGCCGCCCGCTCCGCCGGGGTGACCAGCCGCTCCATCCACCGGGCAATGTAGGGCGACATGCGGTCGTAGCCTTCCGTATTGGGGTGAATGGCGGCGTCGGTTTTATATTTGGGGGGCAGCACCACTTCGTTAAAGTAAACGTCGTTAAACAAATCCAGCGCGGGAATGTTCCACTTTTCGCAAATTTGCAGCGCCACCGCGGTATAGGGGGCAAGGTCGCCCGCGTGGCCGTTGCCGGGCGCAAGGGCCGAGGTGTCAAAGTTTACAATAAAGCCGATTTTAGCGTTGGGGTAAAGCTGCAGGGTGGTGTAAAACAGGTCTTCCAGCCCACCGGCGAAGGTGGTGCAGTCAAAGTCTGCCGGGTCAAAGGAATCGCTCATCTCGCCCGGTTCGGCATACATAGAGTGGGCGCCGCCGGGGGAATAGTAATCGCCCCAGGCGTCGTTTACGCCGCCCTCTAAAATCACGTAGTCAAATTCCGGGTGGGTTTCGGCGGCGTCTTTTACCTGGGTTACAATGCGGCTGCGCTCTTTGCCCATTAACCCTTCGCGCACGGTAGACATGGCGGTGCCGCCGAGGCCGTTGTTCACGCACTCGCTCAGGTGGTAGGCCTCTGCAATGCGGCCGGCCCAGGCCTTTTGACCGGCCGGGCGGGTATCGCCCGAACCGTAGCAAACCGAGTCGCCGCAAAACAGGGCGGTCGCGCCGTACAGCGGGCTGTTTTCGCTTACCTCAAAGGGCGGGTAATCCTCTGCCGCCCGGGTGGCTACCGGCAGCGCGGCAAACAGAGCAAGCGCCAAAAATAGGGCTGCCAATCGTTTCATTCGTCCATTCCTCCTGATTGTTTCAACACTGGCCCCGCCGGGTGGGGCAAACCAAAAAGGGGGCGGGTGTTCGCCGCCCCCCGCAAAATTCTTTGCTTTTGCTTTCGCTTTCGCGTTCGCTGCGCTTGGCGTTAGCCTTCGCCTTTGCCGTCGGCTCCCTTTTCCACCGGGAACTGCTCGTTCGGGTAGACCGCCCGGCGGAGCACCAGCAGCGCGTCGGCGGCGTTGACCGCGCCGTCTACGTTTACGTCGGCCAGGCGTTTTTGCTCGTCGGTCAGCGTGGCTTTGCCTACCGCCGCCCGCAAAATGGCCAGCGCGTCAGCCGCGTTTACCGCTTTGTCGCCGTTTAAGTCGCCGTACATGCCCTGCGGCGGGGTGGGGTCGTCCGGCTGCTTCGTACCGGCCGCCTCGTCATAAGCGGCGCGGGCGGCGGTCAGCACGTCGGCGTTATCAATTTTCTTTTGCCAATAAACGCCGTAATCGCTGCCCACTGCGGCATAGGCGGCCTCGGCCGCTTTTAACGCCTCTTCTTTTTCTTGGTAGTTTTCGGGGGTAATGTCGCCAATGGCGTCAATCAGCGCTTCGGTGTCGTTCATGCTTCTGCCCCGACGGGAGTAAAGCTCCTCCGCCGCCGTTAAATCATTGCGCTGCATGGTTTGCATCCACTCGGCAATGTAGGGCGACAGGCGGTCGTAGCCCGCCTTGTTGGGGTGCACGGTGTCGGGCAGGTAGGCACTCTCTATATTGTACACGTCCAGCAGTTCTTTGTTTACGTACTCGTCGTTATACAAATCTAAGAACGAAACGCCCCACTTTTTGCAAACCGCTTCGGCCATTTCGGCATAAGCAGACATATCGTGCAGCGCGTCGTCTTTGCCGTTGTTGCCGTTTGGCAGCTTAAAGTTCATAATAAACCCAAGGCGGGCGCTGGGGAAGTACTGGTAAGCCGCCTTAATGGTCTGCTCTAAGGCGCCGGCAAAGGTAGAGGAGTCAAAGCTGCCGCTGTAAGAGGTGGTGGGGGTGCCAAGGGGGCAACGTTCCCAGGCGTCGTTTACGCCGCCGTGCAAAACCACGTAATCGTACAAATTGTCTTTTACGCCGTTAAGTTGGAAGAGCACGCGCGAGTTGGCCCCCCGGCAGGTAGAAATGGTCCAGCCGCTTACGGCCTTGTTATCCGCCTGCATGTTGTGGTCGTCGCCAATGCGCCCGGCCCAGCCGCGCCCCTGCGGGGAGTCGTTGTGGCCGTAGGCAATGGAGTCGCCCACAAAGAGGGCGGATTTGCCCTGTAACGGGTCGTTTTTCAGCTCTTCGTTGGTGGGCATGGTTTCCATCCACTTGGCAATGTAGGGCGCCAGCCGGTCATACCCCGCCTTGTTGGGGTGCACCGGGTCCTGCATGTACTGCGGCGCCAGCAGGGTTTTGTTTACGTAGTTGTCGTAAAACAGGTTTAAGTAAGGCACGTTCCATTTGTCGCAGATTTTCAGCGCAACGTTGACGTAAGGCGCCAGCGCATGTGCCTGACCAAACCCGGTGGAGGGCAGGCGGGAGGTATCGAAGTTAATAATGTAGCCTACCTTGGCCTTGGGGTAAATTTTAAGGGCGTTATAAATGAGTTCTTCTAAGCCACCGGCAAAGGTGGTAAGGTCAAAATCTTTGGGGTCAAACGACTCGCTCACCTCGCCCGGCAACGCGTAGTTTTCGCCCGTTTCGTGGTGGCCCCAGGCGTCGTTTACGCCGCCCTGCAAAATGACATAGTCAAACGAACGGTACTCTTTGGCCGCTTCGTTTAACTGGTAAAGAATGCGCGCCCGCTCGGGAGGCGAAAAAAGATATTCGCGCACGCCCTCTGCCATGGTGGTGCCGCCAATGCCGGTATTGACAACCGTTTTCATGGAATAGGCCTCGCCAATGCGCAGGGCGTAGCCCCGGCGGTTAGAAGCGTCGTCCCACTGGCCGTAGCAAATGGAGTCGCCAATAAACAGGGCAGAGGCGCCAATCATGGGGCTGTTGGGGTCTACGTCAAAATCCGTAACGGGGTTAGAGGGCACGGTGGGTTCCTCCTGATTAAAAAATGCGTAATAGGAAGCCTTGGTCACTTCCTGATTGCGGGTGACCAGATATTTTTCCAGCAGGGCGGGCTCGGTAATAAACCGGGCGTAAGCGCCTTTTTCCGGCACCTCAAAGGCGAAGATGGTAAGAGTATCTTCCAGACTCTCTACCTCCCGCATGTTATGGTCGGAATTGCCGATGCGGGCTATGGCCTGCTTGGAGCTGTCAAACACCACGGCGTGCCAGCCCTGCCCGGCGCGGGCGCCGGCCATGTAAATGGTGTCGCCGGCCGAAACGGCAATGTAATCGCTCACCATAAAGCCCATTACATTTTCGGAATAAACGCCGTTTTCGTAGTTAATGGCGGGGGTGGTCACGTTTTTGGCGTCAAAAAGGTTGGTGAGCTTGGTTTCCGCCGCGACGGCGACCGAAAGAGTGGTCAGGCAAAGCAGCAGCGCCAGACCAAAAGAAAGCCATCGTTTCATTGGGGTTTTTCCTCCTTGCATTGCGCAGAAAATCTTGGGGTTCCCGGTAGGGAAACCCCTGGTTTGTACCCGGTTAGGTGCAAACCGTAACAAAAAGGCAAAATCGCCCGTCCCTCCCCGCCGGGGATTTTCTCTAAAATCCCCGGCGGAAAGGGAAGAAGCGTTTTGGTTTGTACCCGGTAGGGTGCAAACCTATCCCTTATTGTTCGTTCAGTTCCACCAAGTGGTCGTACTTGGCCTTGGCGTCGGCCTCTGCCTGGCGGAAGAGCTCCGCCGCCCGCTCGGGGAAGGAGCGCTCCAGCGCCGTGTAGCGAACCTCGCCGTGAATAAAGTCGCCGTAAGACTCGGTGGGGGCTTTGGAATCCAGCGTAAAGGCCTTTTCGCCCGCCTCGGCCTTGCGGGGGTCAAAGCGGAAGTTGTGCCAGTAACCGGCCTGCACGGCTTTTTTCTCCTCCAGCTGGCTGGCGCCCATGCCGCTGCGAATGCCGTGGTTAATGCAGGGGGCGTAAGCAATGATAATGGAGGGGCCGTGGTAGCTTTCGGCCTCGTGGAAGGCTTTTAAGCACTGGTTATAGTCCGCCCCCATGGCCACCTGCGCCACGTAAACGTAGCCGTAGCTCATGGCAATGGCCGCCAAATCTTTTTTCTTTACCTTTTTACCGGCGGCGGCAAACTGGGCCACGGCGCCGGTGGGGGTAGATTTAGAAGCCTGCCCGCCGGTGTTGGAGTACACCTCGGTGTCAAACACCAGAATGTTCACGTCTTCATGCGACGCGATAACGTGGTCTAACCCGCCAAAGCCGATGTCGTACGCCCAGCCGTCGCCGCCGAAAATCCACATGGACTTTTTTGCGAGATAGTCGGCGTTTTCGGTGACAAAGCGGTAGGCCTCGCACTCGCAGGGGTTCGCAGCCAGCGCGGCCTTTAAGGCTTCGGCCGCCGGGGCGTTTGCCCGGCCGTCTTCCATGGTGGCAAGCCACTCGCCCGCGGCGGTGCGCACTTCTTCCGCCTTGTGGTTTTCGGCCAAGAAGCGCACCTGCTCCGCCAAGCGCTCGCGCAGGGTTTTGTTGGCCAGCATCATGCCGTAGCCGTACTCGGCGTTGTCTTCAAACAGCGAGTTGGCCCAGGCCGGGCCCTTGCCCTGCCGGTTAACGGTGTAGGGGGTAGAGGGGGCCGACCCGCCCCAAATAGAGGAGCAGCCGGTGGCGTTGGCAATGAGCATACGGTCGCCAAACAGCTGGGTGGCAAGCTTTGCGTAGGGCGTTTCGCCGCAGCCGGCGCAGGCGCCGGAATACTCCAGCAGCGGCTGGCGGAACTGGCTGCCCTTTACGGTGGTGTCGGCAAATTTGGCCGTTACCTCGGGCTTTTCGGGCAAGCTCTGGCCGTAGGCAAAGGCCTGCTGGCGGGCAATTTGGGTGTCAAGCGGCTGCATTTCAAGCGCTTTGTTGCCCTTCATGCCGGGGCAAACCTGGGCGCAGACGCCGCAGCCGGTACAGTCGAGCACCGAAACGGTAACCGCAAACTTCATGCCCGGCAGGCCGGTCATGTCTTTACTCTGCATACTGGCGGGCGCGGCGGCGGCCTCCTCCCCCGTCATGGCGGCGGGGCGAATAACCGCGTGGGGGCACACGTAAGCGCAGAAGTTGCACTGAATGCAGTTTTCCGGCTTCCAGACCGGTACGTCTACCGCAATGCCGCGTTTTTCCAGCGCGGCGGAACCCAGCGGCACGGCGCCGTCGG
>CANQGN010000095.1 GCA_947623215.1 uncultured Clostridia bacterium | reverse complement strand
AACAGGTTGGGCAGCTTGGGCCAGCAGGGGATGCCCTCGAACATGACGCGGTACTTCTCGGGGAAGGGGGTGGTAGAGGTGCCTTCCTTGATGGCGATCTGCGCCTCCTCGTTGCAGTCCACGCCCACCACCGGGATGAACGTGCCGCCGTCCACCAGGTAGCCGCCGGCCTTGAGCGCCTCGATCGCGCCCAGCGCTGCGGCCACCGCCGCCGGGTTCGGCTGGTTTGCCGCCGCCGGGCCGGGGGCGGGCAACAGCCAAATCCCCTGCCCCACCGGCAGCAGCGCCTGCCGCAGCGTGGCGTTGCCGGCGGCTACGTCGCCCACGTGAAAGACCGCCGCCGAGGATTGCGGCAAAAGATTCGTAAGCCCGGCCAGCTGAAAGTCGGCGTCTGCCAGCAGGACGGTTTGCCCGGCGCGGGCAAGCGCACGCGCCAGCGCGGCCGAAAAGGTGGATTTGCCCGTTCCGCCTTTGCCGGATATTACCGCCAACACTCGCCCCACCGACCGGCGCCTCCTTACCGTAGTTTCTTTTATTTTATCACAGCAGGAGCGGGTCTGTCAATCTTTCAATAGAGAATTTTTTGAAAAACTTGAAGGCTTTTTGGCATTACGGCAGCAGCTCGCCCGCCTGCCCGCCGGTGTAAGCCTCGCCGCCGTAGAAGAAGTAAGCGTCAAAAATATCCTGAGTCGGCTGGGCGCAGCCCGAGCCGTAGCCGCCTTTTTCTACCACCGTTACCACGGCAATCTCCGGTTTTTCATAGGGCGCAAAGGCCACAAACAGGCCGTTGTTGTACTCTACGCCGTGGTCAAATACCGTGGCGGTACCGGTTTTGCCCCCCACGTGAATGGGATAATCGTCAAACAAGCTGGAAACCGACCCCTCGGTGGTAACCGAAAGCATACCACGCTTGACCACGTCGTACACCTCCGGCGAAATGCCGGTTTTGTCCAGCACCTCCGGCTGGGTTTTGCTGACCACCTGCGTTAAATCGTAATTGCGCACTTCGTCTATAATATGGGCGCGGTAGCGGGTACCGCCGTTGGCCAGCGTTGCCACATAAACCGCCATTTGCAGCGGGGTAAAGGCATTGTCTGACTGGCCGATGGCCGCCTGCAGGGTGTCGCCGTCCGTCCAATAGGAGTTGATAGACTCCCGGTAAGCGCGCCCGGCCAAAATGCCGGTGGCTTCGTTTAACTCGATGCCCGTTTCTACCCCTAGGCCGTACTTGCGGCAAAATTCGTTTAACTTGGTAATGCCAATGCGCCGCCCGCATTCGTAAAAGAAATAGTTGCAGGAGACTTCCAGCGCCCCCACTACGTTGAGCGAGCCGTGGTAGTGCATACAAGAGGGCTGGTAGTCTTTGTAATAGCGGTAAATCTGCGAGCAGAAAATGGATTCACCCGCCGTAATGCTGCCGGTTTGCAGCGCAATGCTGGCGGTGGCGGGTTTAAAGGTAGAACCGGGGGCGTAAATGCCGCTGAGCGCCCGGTTAAAAAGCGGGCGGGCGGAATTGTCCAGCAGCGTATCATACTGAGAGCGGTAAACCTCCGGCGTGTAAGAGGGGTAGGTCACCGCCGCCAGCACCGCGCCGGTGTTTACGTCTAACACCACTATGCTGCCGGCGTTGGCCGAGCGGCTGTCTTTACTGCCGGAGGTACTTAAGCGGTCAATAAGGGTTTTGAGCGACTGCTGGGCCACCGACTGCAAGTTACGGTCAAGGGTCAGCAGCACCGAATGCCCAGCCTCCGGCTGGCGGGTTATTTCGGTATCCACCACGTTGCCGGCAGAGTCGCGCACGGTTTTGAGTTCCCCCGCCCGGCCGCGCAGGTCGGCCTCCGCCACCTTTTCCACGCCGGATTTCCCCACCAAATCGCTGTAGGAGTAGCCTTCTTCTTTCAGCTCGTCCCATTCTTCGGAATAAATGGGGCCGATGTCGCCGATTAAGTGGGGGGCTATGGCGCCGGTTACGTACCGGCGGGCGGTTACCACCGCCGTTTCTACCCCCGGCAGCGACTGAGAGGATTCTTCTATTTTGGCTACCGTGTCAAGGCTGACGTTCTCGGCAAAGGTATAGGGAATGGTGTCGGCGTAATCGGCCACCAGCATGGTCAGCCGCACCCCCATAATGCAGCGTTTTTGGGCGTCGCTGTATTCTTGCAGGCCAAAGCGCTCTACCATGGCGTCCCAACAATTGGCGGCGGTGGCGTAGTGGGCCAGCCCCAGCTCGCGCACCATGGTGGCGGGCGAAATGTTGGCTTCTTCGTCAAACGCCGCGGGCAGCGTGTGGGTAAGGGGGCAATTGTCTACCCACGTTTCTTTGGCGGCGGTGAGCAGATGCGTGAGGGTTAAAATGGTTTCGTTCAGGCGGTCGTCCGGCAGATAAATGCGGTTAAAAACCAGATTATAAGCCTCTTCGTTTACAGCGAAGGCGCGGCCGTACCGGTCTAATATTTCTCCCCGGGCGGCCGGCAGGGTGGTGTAGGTAGCGGTGGTGGCCAGCGACTGGCTGGTGTAGCGGTCGCGGTGGAGCACCTGCCAGTCAAACAGCCGCACCCCGTAGCCCACCATAACCGCCGCCAGCAGCAGGCAAAGCACAACCGTGCGGGGACTGCGTTTCTTTTTTGCCATATCAGCCGCTCCTTATGTTCTGCTTTCTACTGCGGGCAGCAGGCGGCGCAGCAGGCGAATGAGCAAACAAATCAGCAAGGACGCCGCCGCCGTATAGCCCGCGCCCGGCAGCGAAAAATGCAGGTAGTAGTACCAGCCGCCGCCCCGCATGGCCAGTTTATAAAGTAGAAAATAGCCGGTGGCATACAACAGGCTGCCCAGCACGCTGAGCACCAAAAAGGCAAAAAAGCCCGGCACCAGCAGGTGCTGCACCGCCAGCGCACAGGCAATGCCCAGCGCCGCGTAAAACACCGCGTGAAAGGCAAGGGAGGGGGCGGTTACGCTGTCTGCCAGCAGCCCGGCCACAAGGCCGAACACCCCGCCGCAAAAGGGGCCGTACACCGCCCCCACGGCAATGCAAAGGCCGGTGAGCAAAACCGGGCGCACCCCGCCTATTTGCAGCAGCGTGCCCGGCGCGCTTTGCACCAGAAAGGCCAGCAGCAGCAGCGCCCCCAGCGCCAGCGCGTGCCAGACCCACATGGCGCGGGTAAGCCGTTCATTTTTCATCGCCCAGTCCGCCCTGTCCTTCAAAATCGGTAATCACCATAACCTGCGTTAAGGCCTGTAAATCCGCCGTGGGCTTTACCACCGCCTGCAGCGAGACGTTAGAGGCGTCTTTGCGCACCTCGGTTACCGTACCGATAATCAGCCCCTTGGGGAACACGCCCCCCGCGCCGGAGGTAATAACCGTATCGCCAATCGAAACGGCCGCCGCGCTTTGCAAATACGAAAGGCTGCAAACCCCCTGCTCTACCAGCGTTTGGTCGCCCCGCACCACGCCGGCCTCGCGGGTACGGCTTACCACCGCCCCTACCCCAATTTTGGGGTCGAGCACCGTTACCACCGTGGCCATGGTGTTGCCGAGATCGGCGACGTACCCCACCAAACCGTCGCCGGTTATTACCGGGTCGTGCAGGGCTACGCCGTCTAACCGGCCGGCGTCTATGGTAAACGAACCGCAGGCGTCGGCGGCGTCGCGCGCCGTTACCGTGGCCGGTTGAAAGGCATAGTCGGCGTGCTGTTCTTTCATTTCTAAAAAGTCTTTATAAAAAGCATTCTCCCGCTGGTAGCGGTCGTACTCTACCAGCTGCTCGCGGTAGGTGCGCAGCTCTTCGCGCAGGGCGTTGTTTTCTTCTTCCAGCGTTTCCAGTCGGCCGACCGCCGTAAAAAACCGCTCCATTTGGCCGGTTACCGCGCCCCCCAGCTTTTGCAGGGGGGATAATATGGCCCCCAGCAGGTCTGACTGGGGAGAAAGCGCCCGCCCGGCCAGCGCAAAGCCGCCGCTTACCACGGCCAGCACGCACACCACCGCCAACAGCACCCGAAACCCACGGCTTGTAAAAAAACGTATCACAATCTGCTCCTTTTAATCGTTGGCGTACTTTCTTCTGCGTTCAAAAAAGTCCATGGGAACGCCCATTTCCAGCCGCTTTAGGGTACCCTCTACCACACAGTCGAGCGGCTGGTCGGCCACCCGCACGGGAATGCCGGTTTCGCGGGCGATTAACCGGTCAAAGCCTTGCAGCAGTGCGCCGCCGCCGGTTAACATAATACCCTGGTCTACAATGTCGCTCGCCAGCTCCGGCGGGGTTTTTTCCAGCGTAGAGCGAATGGCATCGACAATCGCCCCTACGGTGTCGGCCAGCGCCTCGCGGATTTCGTGCGAGGCGATTTGCACGTTTTTGGGCAGCCCGTCCATTAAATTGCGGCCGCGAACCTCCAGCACCGGGTCTTCGTCTAACTCGTCGGCCGAACCGATTTTCATTTTTAACTGCTCGGCCGTGCGCTCGCCAATGAGCAAATTGTATTTTTTGCGCACGTAAGAAATAATGGCGTCGTCCATATCGTCGCCCGCCATGCGCACCGACTGGGCGGTTACAATGTCGCCGAGCGAAAGCACCGCCACTTCGGAGGTGCCGCCGCCGATGTCTACCACCATACTGCCGGTAGGCTCAAACACCGGCAGCCCGGCGCCAATGGCCGCCGCCATGGGCTCTTCTATTAAGTCTACCTCCCGTGCGCCGGCCTGCACCGCAGCGTCGTGCACCGCGCGTACCTCTACCTCCGTAACGCCGGAGGGAATGCAAATCATCACCTTAATGCGCGAGAAAACCGAACCCTTTATGGCCTCGCGAATAAAGCGCTTTAGCATGGCGGCCGTTACGTCAAAGTCGGCAATAACGCCGTCTTTTAAGGGGCGCACCGCCACAATGGAACCCGGCGTGCGGCCAATCATCTCTTTGGCCTCCGCCCCCACGGCGCGCACCGTTTCGTTGCGCACGTCTACCGCCACAACCGAGGGCTCGCGCATAACAATGCCTTTGCCTTTAATACAAACCAGGGTGTTGGCCGTGCCTAAATCAATGCCGATTTCTCTGGTAAACATCTTTCAATCTCCTTTTATAGAAAAAACCGCCAACGCACCAAACGGGGTCGGCGCAAATGCTCATGGTGTATTATACCCCTTTCTCCAAAATCTTACAATAGGTTTGGGCGGATTTCTTGAAAAATTTTCCTTACAGCACCCAACAGCCACAAAAAGCCGGCCCTCTCTCCCCCTTTTTACAAAAAACAGGGGAAGAGCTGACCGGCTTTGGACGATTGTTTTTTAAAAGGGGAGCAGCCCCAAATCCTGCAACAGGATTTTCAGCCCAATGGCGATTAAAATGACCCCACCGGCCACCTTGGCCCGCGCCTGAAAGCGTTCGCCCACCACGCCGCCCAGCGCCAGCCCGGCGGCCGACAGCAGGGCGGTCACCCCGCCAATGGCTGCGAGTGCCGCCGCCAGATTGACCCGCGGCAGCAGGGCAAAGGTTACCCCCACGGCCAGGGCGTCGATACTGGTGGCGAGGGCCAGGGGCAGCATGGCCCGCACCCCAAAGGAGGGGTCGGCCGGGGGCGTTTTGTCGCGGGATTCTTTGAGCATATGCCCGCCGATAAAGCTGAGCAGCAAAAAGGCCACCCAATGGTCAAAGGACGAAATCACCTGCCCCACCGCGCTGCCGAGCAGGTAGCCCAGCGCCGGCATGAAGGCCTGAAAGCCCCCGAACCACAGCCCTACCGAAAGCATGGCGGGCAGCGAGGGCCGCCCGGCAGACAGCCCCTTGCAAAGCGAAACGGCGAAGGCGTCCATAGCGAGGCCAACGGCGAGCAGCAGCAGCTCGGGCAGCGACATGGCGGCGGTTCCCCCTTAAACATACAAAGCGTTTGGCTTACGAGTATACCACGCCCCGCCCGCTTTGTCAATCGCGCCGGTTCCTTTTTGCCGCAAAGTAAAAAGAAAAAGGCGGCGAAAACCGCCGCCCGCCATGGAGATACAAAACCCCGTTAAGCTTCTTCCTCTTTTTTCATGCCAAAGAGCAGCCGCAGCACCCCGCGCAGCAGCCGGGGGCTTTTTACC
>CANQGN010000094.1 GCA_947623215.1 uncultured Clostridia bacterium | reverse complement strand
GCGGCGCTCCTTTCTTATTTTTAAAAAAACAAAACGGCAATCGCCCGCGCGGCGTATAATCGCCCGCCGCCGGCGGCATACTAAAGGCGAAAGGTGGGAAGGAACATGGAACAAAAACGAGACAGAAAAATCTGTTGCAATGTGGAAAACTGCGTCTATCACGCGGCCGACCACTGCTGCTGCGCCGACACCGTACACGTTGGCCCGCAGTACGCCTGCTGCCCGCAAGACACGGTATGCGCAACCTTTCGGCCGGGCGAAGGGGACGGAAATTCTAACGGGTAAGGGGCCTTACAGCCCCAGCGTTTGGGCCACCATGGCCCACATGTCGCCTTTTTCGCACACCGTGGTAAAGCGCTCGCGCAGTGTTTTCAATTCCGCTATCGTTTTGGGAACGGCATAGCCCGTAGCGGCAAAATCGTCTGCCGATTGCGGCGCGGCGCCCAGCGCCGAGAGCACGCCGCCGGCAAACTTAAAGGGGCTGGCCGTAGAAGCGATGACCGAAACGCGGGAATCCTGTGTTTCGGTTACATAGCGCCCGTAAACCGAAAGGGCCACGCCGGTGTGGGGGTCTGCCAAGTACCCCTTAGCCTGAAACGCCCCCGCAATGGCGGCTTTGGCGGCGGTATCGTCTGCACAACCGGCGGCAAAAAGAGAAGCGATGGCGCCTCTGGTTTCGTCGTCTACCCGGTAGCGGCCGGTGGCGGCAAGCTCGCTCATCCACTCCGCTACCCGCTCGCAGTCGCCCCCGGTTACGTGATAAAGCAGCCGCTCCAAATTGCTGGAAATAAGAATATCCATAGAGGGCGAAAGGGTGGTATAAAACGGCCGGTTGCGGTCGTAAACGCCGGTGTTAATGAAGTCCGTGAGCACGTTGTTTCGGTTAGAGGCGCACACCAGCCGCCCCACCGGCACGCCCATGCGCCCGGCGTAATAGGCCGCCAAAATGTTGCCGAAATTGCCGGTCGGCACCACAAAGTTTATCTCGTCGCCGGGTTTTAGCGCCCCCTGTTTCAGCAGCCGGGCGTAAGAGACGACGTAGTAAACGATTTGCGGGGCCAGCCGCCCCCAGTTAATGGAATTGGCGCTGGAAAAGCCCATGCCGTGGGCCGCCAGCTGCTCTTTGGCGGCGGGGTCGGTAAAAATTTGCTTAACCCCGGTTTGGGCGTCGTCAAAATTGCCGCGAATGCCAAACACGCCTACGTTGTCGCCCCGCTGGGTAATCATTTGGCGCTTTTGCATGGCGCTTACGCCTTCGCTTGGGTAAAAGACCAGTATTTTAACCCCCGGCACGTTGGCAAAGCCCTCCAGCGCGGCCTTGCCGGTGTCGCCAGAGGTGGCCACCAAAATCACCCGCGTTTGCCCCTTGGCCGTTTTGGCGGCCGCCCGGGTGAGCAGGTGGGGCAAAATTTGCAGCGCTAAGTCTTTAAAAGCGCAGGTGGGGCCGTGCCAAAGCTCCAGCGAATAGGCGGAAGCAGACAAGGGAACCAGCGGGGCGGGTTCGTCTTCTTCAAAGCTGCCAAGGTAAGCCCCGGCGGTGCAGTCGTTGATTTCCTCTCCTGTAAAATCAGTTAAAAAGAGCGAGAGCACGCGGGCGGCGGCCGCCGGGTAAGGCAGGCGGCCGAGCTCTTCAAAATCGGCGGCAGTAAGAGGGGGCAGCTCGGTTGGCACGTACAGCCCGCCGTCCGGCGCGATGCCGTTTGCAATGGCCACGGCAGAGGGTACCGAAACGCGGCTGTCTCTGGTGCTGGTATAGTTCATGGCAATCTCCTTTTTTGGGTCACACGCCAAACAGGCCGAAGCGCTCGGCCGTAAAGGCGTTTGGAATATGCGTAATCTCCGCTTTGCCGTTGTCGTTCAGCAAAACCTCTAACACGTCAAAGCGCAGGTTGTTGGTGATTTGATTTTGTTTTACGTAAGTCAGCGCGGCGGCCACCAACCGGCGCTGCTTTGCCTCCCCCACCGCCTCGCGCGGTAACGAGAGCATTTGGGGCGTGCGGGTTTTAACCTCGCAAAACACCAGCGTGCTGCCGGCCTTAGCGATAATATCCACTTCCCCCTGCCGGGTGCGGTAGTTGGCGTCCAGTATGGCATACCCCCGGCGGCGGAGGTAGCGGGCGGCCAGCCGCTCGCCCAGCCAGCCGTTTTTGGCGGCGGGGGTTAACGCTTCAGCCATGTTTGCAAAAAAGAGGGCCGGTGGGCCGGGCAGGGGCCGAGTGATTCGACCGCCGCGCGGTGGGCGGCGGTGCCGTAGCCCTTGTGCCCCGCAAAGCCGTAGCCGGGGTACTCTTGGTCTAACGCCCGCATGTACCGGTCTCGCGTTACTTTGGCTATAATAGAGGCCGCCGCTATGGAGGCCGAGCGGGCGTCGCCCTTTACAAGCGTCATGCCAGGGGCGGGCAGATTCGGCGGCAGGCGGTTGCCGTCTATGATGCAATAGTCGGCGGGGGGAGTAAGCTGCTCCACCGCCCGGCGCATGGCCAAAAAGGTGGCGCCGAGAATGTTCAGTTCTTCTATTTCTTCTACCGTAGCAAAGGCCACCCCCACGGCCAGCGCACCGTCCATAATGGGCTGGAAGAGCGCTTCGCGGCGGGCTTCGGAGAGTTTTTTGGAGTCGTTTAGCCCTGTAGGCAAAAAGCCGGGCGGCAGCACAACCGCCGCCGCGCACACCGGCCCGGCCACCGGGCCGCGCCCCGCTTCGTCTACCCCGCAAACGCGGCGGTAGCCCTGCGCGGCAAGGTTGTTTTCAAAAGCAAAATCCACCACAGCGGTCGGCTCCTTTCGGCTTTATTCGGCAGGGTCGGGGGCGGGCTCGGCTTCGGGCAATTCCAGCGTAATGCGCCCCCACTTACCGGCGCGGTAATCGTCTACCACCGCCACGGCGGTGCGCTCGGTATTTACTACCCCGCCGGGCAGCAGCATCCCCCGCTTTTTGCCGATAGCTTCTAACAGCCCGGCCGGGTCGTACTCTTTCAGCGCCTCCGGCGGCAGGCGGTAGCGCTCGCACAGCCGGTCGCCGTAGCGCAGCCCCACCGTTTGCAGCAGGCGGGCGGCTAGGGCTTCTACGTCTACCACCACGTCGCGCACCGCGCCGGTAAAGGCCAGCCGTTCGCCCACGGCGGGGTCGTCAAACTTCGGCCATAGCACCCCGGCGGTGTCTAACAGCTCTACCCCGCCGCCAATGGCAAACCACTGGTTGCCCCGGGTTACGCCCGGGCGGTCTGCCACCTTGGCGCGGGCGCCCCCCGCCATGCGGTTAATAAAAGAGGACTTGCCAACGTTTGGAATGCCCACCACCATCAGCCGCAGGGTGCGGCCGGTTATGCCCCGGTCGCGGTATTTTTGCACCAAATGCCCCAGCTGGCGCTGGGCTAACCGCGCAAAGCCGCCCAGCCCCTTGCCGGTTTTGCAGTCAACCGGCAGCGCGGGGGTGCCGGTTTTCTCAAAATAATTCAGCCAAAGGCGGTTGGCCTGTTCGTCTGCCATGTCTGCTTTATTCAGCAGCAGCAGCCGGGGTTTACCGGCAAGTAAGGAGTCCAGCTCCGGGTTGCGGCTGCTGGCGGGAATGCGGGCGTCGGCAATTTCTACCGCGCCGTCTATCAGCGGCAGGCAACGCTCCATTAACCGGCGGGTTTTGGCCATGTGGCCGGGAAACCACTGAACCGAAACCGGCTCATTCATTGGTTAAGAGCGAAAAATCGCTTACCGGAAAAACCCGCAGCACCGCGCGGCCCAGCACGTAGCGGCGGTCTATATCCCCCACCGTGGCGGTGCGGCTGTCTTTAGAGACCGTGCGGTTGTCGCCCATTACAAAAATGCAGCCTTTGGCAACCGTGTGGGGATTTTCTATGGGTTCCATGCCGGGGCGGGTAATGCTGCCCGGCTTTACGTAGGGTTCGTTTAACAGCTGACCGTCTACGTAAACCTGATTGGCGTCATAATCAAAATAAACCGTTTGGCCTTCGGTGGCAATCACCCGTTTAATAATGGGTTCGGGGGTAGAACCGTCCGCCTCGGTCATATAATCGCGCGAGACCACCACAATATCGCCCGGCGTAGGAGAATAAAAGGCGCTTAAAATAATTACGCGGTCGTTGGTAAACAGGGTATCCTCCATAGAACTGCCCGAAATGCCCACCATGCGGAACAAAAAGGTGAAAAGCAAAATAACCGTAATGGCCGAGTAGGCAATCGTCTCCAGCCAGTCGATAGCGTCCGACCGGCGACGGGCGGCGTTTTTGGCCGGTTCTTCGGGCGTGTTGGCCCCGCCGGGGGCGAAAGATGAAGGAGATTGCATGGGGAATCGCGTCCTTTCGTAACAGTATGAAACCCGGAAGCGCACGCCAAAAGGGGTGCGCCCCGGGTTAAACGCGGGTGAAGAAAAGCCGGCTGCCCCGGCCGGCTTCTTACAAGCAAAAGCCCGGCGGGTTGCAAACAGGCAGGCGGCTTTGGCCCCCGCATTGCGCACGGGGCGCCGGCAAAAGGCAAAGCAAAAAAGGGTTAGCGAATTTGCTCTTTTACCTTGGCGGCCTTGCCTACGCGGTCGCGCAGATAGTAAAGCTTGCTGCGGCGCACGCGGCCGTGGCGGGTGGTTTCTACCTTTACTACGTTGGGGGAATGCACGGGGAACACCCGCTCTACCCCTACGCCGTAAGACACCCGGCGAACGGTAAAGGTTTCTGAAATGCCGCTGCCGTTGCGGGCGATTACGGTACCCTCAAACACCTGAATGCGCTCGCGGTCTCCTTCTTTAATGTTCACGTGCACGCGAACGGTGTCGCCGATGACAACGACCGGGGGGTTCTCTTTTAATTGTTCCTGAGTTAATTGCTGCAATGCGTTCATGGTTCCATCCTCCTGAATTTTTTGCCGCGTTCTTACCTTTGCTGCAAGCAAAGCCATTGGACCGCGCCGTTCATGTACCAGACATGCTCCGCGCCGCAGGAATACGGCGGAAAGCCAAATGCCTGAATAGTTTACCACAACCGCCCGCAAATTGCAAGGCTTTTTTTGGCTTTTTTACGCCGGGCGGGGCGGCGAGACTATAAAGAGGGTATTTTGCCCACCGCAAAGCGCAAAATCAGCAGCGCGGTGGCGGCGTTAACCGTTTGCTGTTGGCGAAAATCCGCCGCCGCCAGCGCTAAGGGCGAAAGGGTCGCCTTGCCCACCGCCGCCCGCAACACTTGCAGGGCGTCGGCGGCGTTGACGCTGCCGTCGGTGTTTACGTCGCCAAAGGCGACCACCGGCAAGTTCAGCTGTGCGCCGGTTGCATTTTTGGCGGCGAGCATATCTCCCGGCTGCATGGGTTCGTTATCGCCAAGGGGGTTGCCGCCACGGGTGAGGGCGGCGCCGGGCAATTCAAGGCTTTGCAGCCACTCCCCCGCCCGCTGCCCGGGCAAAAAGCCCACCGCCGAGGCGGCGTAGCCGCTATTCACCGCAAAGGTTACGCTGCGGTAATTGGCAAGGTCGCTCGCGCCCACTTGCAGCCGCAGGCGGGCGGCCGCCTTTAGGGGGGTTAGGGCGAGGGTTTGCACCCCCTCCGCCGCCGGGGTTTGGGCAACGAAGAGCAGCTCGTTTGTCTCATCATCATAAAGCAGCAGCGTAGCCTGCCCACCCGCGGGCAGGCGGGTAAAGCGCAGGGTTACGGCAAGGCCTTCTTCCCCGCTTTCTGCCAGCAAAATCGTCAGCTCCGGCCCCCGTTCGACGGCGGCAAAGGCCGACGTTACCGGCAGGCAAAACAGCAGCAAGACCAGCAAAATGGAAAAAACGCGTTTCAAAATGGAATTCCTCCCATGGGGTTGGGTTCCCGTTTGGCGGGATTTTCACCAGCCCATTATACACGCTTGCGGGAGAAATTGCAAGTAGCAGCCTTACCCGCACACCATGGCAATGCAGCAAAACTGCAACATACTGCCCGCCAGCACAAACAAATGCCACACAAAGTGCATGTAGTGCCGCTGCGAGCGGTAAAAGGCAATGCCCGCCGTGTAAAGCACGCCCCCGGCGGCCAAAAAGGTGAGCGCCAGCGGCGGCAGGGCGGCGGTAACGGCCGGCAGCGAGGTGAGCACCCGCCCACCGTCGCCCAGCAGGCCCAGGCCGTCGT
>CANQGN010000093.1 GCA_947623215.1 uncultured Clostridia bacterium | reverse complement strand
AACAGCACCTCCCGCGCGGGGGGCACCGCAAGCTCCCCCAGCCGGTCGCCCCGCCGCTGCGAAAGCAGGTCAAAGGCGTGCAGCGTGTCAATGGTATCGTCCCAAAATTCCACCCGCACCGGCTCCTCCCGGTCGGCGGGAAACAAATCTAAAATACCCCCCCGGCGGGCAAACTGCCCCGGCCCCTCTACCTTGGCGGCGCGGGTGTAGCCGCACTCCACCAGGCGGGCGCAAAGGGCGTCCGGGTCTTCCGTTTGCCCCTCTTTTAGGGTAAACGAGCGGCGGTAGAGCACGTCTGGCGGCAGGGTAAAGGGCAGCAGCGCGTCCAGCGGGCAAAGAACGTGGGTATACTCCCCCTCTAACAAGTGGCAAAGCACGTTCAGCCGCTGCTGCTCAAATTGCAGCGAGGCGGCATCTACCGCCCGCAGCGATAAATCCCGCGCGGGGAAGAGCAGCGGCCGGCAGCCCATGGCGGTCAGGTCTTCGCAAAAGCGGGCGGCTTCGCCCTCTTCCGCCGTTATCACGAGGCAGCGGCGGTCGGTTTTTTCTTGCAGCAGGGCGGCCAAATGGGCCTTGTGAATATGCGAAAGCCCGGCGGCGCCTACCGGCACCCGCCCCTTTTCTACCGCGCGGCAAAGGGCCGAAAAGGCCTCGCTTTCCGCCAGCGGTCGGTCGTAAAATCGCATACTGGTCCTCCTTGGTAGTTCGCCCGTTCAAGAACGCCGCAAAGCCCCGGAGAAAGGCGCTCCCCCGGGGTAATTCAACCCGGGCGGGGGCAAAAGCCGCCCGCCGAGCCTTTTGTACGGTAGTAGTATAGCACACCCCCGCCCGCCGCCGCAAGCAAAATTTGTAAAAAGAAGGGAAAGGACGGGCCGAAATGCCCCAAATTTTTTGCCCGCCCCGCTACCTTTTACTTGCGCTCGGCCGACGGGTTTAGTATAATAAGAAAAAGAGCGCCGCCAACGCGGCCTCACCCTTTTGATATTTTTCCATTTTGCCATAAGGAGGTTACCGCCATGCCCACACCGCTTGCCTGCACCCCCGGCTGCCCCGGCGCGCCGGAACCCGACCGCTCGGCCTCGCCTTCGTTTGCCATGCCGCCGGAGGGGCTGCTGCCAAACGTGATTTACACCCTGCCCGCCTCGTTTTTTGAGGGGATGGAACCTTTTTTTCACAAAGACGTTGTGCGGCTGATCGCCAGCTTTCAGGGGCTGCTGAACCGCAGCTACGGCCTGACCCACCAAAGCCTGCTTTATTTAGACGTTGCCGATTCTGACGCCTTTTGGCTGAACTACACCCGCTCGCCCGGCGGCAGCTTTGCGGGGTTACAGCTGCACCCTCTGCCCACGCTGAACGACTTTTTAGAGGCCTTTGCCGCACCCTTGGCCGCCTGCGGGCTGATTTACTGGGACGAAGCCGTGCCCGCCACCGCCAACGTGGCCGCCACCATTTGCGGGCTGGAGGGCCCGCTGCCGGTGCGCTATAGTGAAGACCCGGCCAGCCTGTGCGCCCTGTTAAAAGCGCGGGGGCTGGCGGTGCGCCAGTCGCTGGTGGGGCTGTTTGGGCCAAACGGCAGCGCGTATGGCGCGGGCTTTACCGGTTGCGGCAGCGCCAAAAACGACGCCTACCGCTGGGCCTACGAGCGGTACTTTGACCGCTGCTCCTCCCGCTACCTTGCCTACGTGCTGGACGGCGCCGGCTGCGTAAATGGCACCCCCTTTGCGGCCGCCGCCCCCTCCCCCGGGCTGAACTGCCTGTACAACCACGACTACTACATTGCCCGCTGCTGCTTTTTCTTTGACCTGACCTGCGTGGATATTGAGCACCCCTGCGACGATTTAGACCAGCCGCTGGGCACCGACCTGCAAACCCTGCGGCAGATTTTGCGCGGCCGGTACGAGCGGGCGGGGGGAGAATTTGGGCAGATTCTCGGCTTCCCCCCCTGGTGGGTAAAGTACACCACCGCCAAGGGCATGGGCAAGCTGGTGCCCACCACCTTAGAGTGGATATACGTAGCGCTGGTAACGGCCTATAACTTGGCCAAAGAGGCAGACGCCGCCCACCCGTGCAGCATGAGCAACGCCTCTTTTTACTGCCGCTACCAAAGCAAATTTTCTCATTACCAAAACGCCCGCCCGCGCGAGGCAAAGCAGTTTCACAACCGCACCCGCTACTTTACCTTTTACGGCGGCGACTACGACTCCGCCGCCTGGTTAAAGCAACACGTTAAGAATTTTTGGGGCGACCCCGCCCGCGGCACCCTGCCGCTCAACTGGTCGTTTAACCCCAACCTCGGCGAGCGCGCTCCCATGGTGTTTGACTACGTGCACGAGCACCAGTCTGGCCTCGACTTTTTCTCGGGCGGCGACAGCGGCGCGGGCTATGTGATTCCCGCCGCGCTCTTTTCAAGCTGCCCCCAGCGCGAGCTGCCGAGCGGCGCCGACGCCTGGCAGGCCTACAGCCGCCGCTATTATCAGGCGCACGATTTATCGGTAACCGGCTTTATTATTAACGGTCACTACCCCTTAACCGAAGAAATTATGCAAACCTTCGCCGCCATTTCGCCCGCCGGTAATTTTCACAATTGCTGGAACTCCACCATGGCCTCTTACCACGGCGTGCCCTTTGTTTACCTGCACAACGGCGTTTCGGGCAAAGAAGACCGGGTAGAGGACTCGGCTAAGGCCATGTACCGCCACTTTTGCGGCCGCATGAAGGGCTACAACTTTGCCGGTTTTCGCTCGGTCTGCGACAGCCCGAGCGATACCAAGCGACTGGTAGAGCGCTTTTTGCGCTACGCGACTGAACAAAACGATGGCTACGACTACGAATACGTAGACACCGTTACCTTTTTTGATTTGCTGCGCCAGTCCGGCCAATGCGACCGGCCGCTGTAAAACCGTCAAATTGCCCAAAGAACCGCCGGCTTTTTTGGTGCAATTGTCTCTTGCGCAACGCCGGCGATTGGTGTAAAATAAGAAAAAAAGGCGTGCGCCGCCCGGCGCCGCCGCCACAGGAGGGATTGTTTCGTGAAAAAGTCCATTTTGGCCGTCGTGCTCACCGCGGGGCTGCTGCTCGCCATGCTGGCGCTGCCGGCCTCCGCCGCCACGGCGACCGAACCCGGCGCGCCGGAAGACTACGGCAAAACCTGGGCTTATTACGGCGACTTAAACAACGACCAAAAGGCCAACGCCGCCGATGCGCTCACCATTTTGCGCGTTTCGGTAAACAAGCAAACGCTGAGTGAAACCCAAAAAATCCTGGCCGACGTCACCGCCGACAAAGCGGTAAACGCCGCCGATGCGCTGGACGTACTGCGCGCCTCGGTCGGCAAGCTGACCGTATTTAAAGCCGGCCACATTTACAGCTGGGGCGAGGTAACCCCGCCGCAGCCCCCCACCGGCAACCCCATTGTAGATTACGACAAATCCAACAGCGTAAACGGCGCGTATGAAGAAGATGAGTCGGCCGATACCAGCTGCCATGTAGACGTGAGCTCCATTCGCCCCAACACCCTGTACCGGGTAAACGGCAACACGACCGACGTAGACAACCTGCGGCTGCTGGTGTCGCTGCAGGGCTTAATCAACCGCGACTTTGGTATGGATACCGACCACACCTCGCTGGTTTACCTGCTGCGCGACGAATCGGACGCCGACTGGTACGACTACATGACCGGCAAGCGCACCGAAGCAGGCGAAGTTTCGTCTGTATTTAACCTCGCCACCCCCATTTACGGGCAAGACGACGCCGGCAACCAAATGGTGGCCGGATATCAGGATGACGGCCTGGTGCCGGTGAGCATTCGCAGCTTTACCGACTTTTTAACCGAATTTATGGGCGTGATTCGAAGCTGCGGCATTGTGCTGTGGGACGGTAACGTGCCCGCCACCGCCAACGTGGCCGCCACCATTTGCGGACTGGAGGGCTACCTGCCGGTACTGGCCGACAGCCCCCTGCACCAGGAGCTGTTAGAGGCCAACGTGCCGGTAAAGCTGGACTTAACCGGCATGTTCCATGACGGCGAGAAGGGCCAGCCCATTGCGGGCACCTCTATACAAAGCACCGGCAGCGCCAAAAACGACGCCTACCTGTGGGCGCTGGAAAAATACTTTGACCGCTGCTCGAGCACCTACCTTGGCTACACGCTGGACGGTGCGGTGACCATAAAGGGCTACGATGCTTACGAAGACAACCCAACCGCGCTGCTTTCGGGCGCCAACATTCACTGCCTCACCAATATGGACTACCTGATTGCCCGCCGGGCCTTTTGCTTTGACCTGGCGGTGTACAAGGGCGAGGCCGCCTGCGACGACCCGGCCCAGCAAAGCGGCAAGGCCGACCCCGGCACCGACCACGAGACCATGATTAAAATCTTCGCCGCGCGCTACAAGCGGGCAGGCGGCGCCTTTGGGCAGGTGCTGGGCTTCCCGCCATGGTGGGTGAAATACACCACCCACAACAACCAGGGCAGCCAGGGCAACGTGTGGAACGAATGGCTCTTTACCGAGTACATTACCTGCTATAACTTGGCTAAGGAGGCCGATGCGCAGGCCCCCGCCTCTATGACCAACGGCTCTGCCTACTACAAATACGTGCCCATGAAGGCGAAATATACCAACGACCACTCTGCCCGCAACGTACAGTTTAACAGCGACGCCTTCTACTACATGCTGTACGTGGGCGACTACGACTCCTCCGCCTGGATGAAGCAGCACGTTTACAACATGTGGATGCGCCGGGGCGGCGATGCGGCCAGAGGGCAAATTCCGCTGATGTGGAGCTTTAACCCCAACCTTTCTTACCGCCTGCCGGTCGCCTTTGACTACGTGCACGAGTTCCGCACGGTAAACGACTACTTTGCCGCCGGCGACAGCGGCGCGGGCTACGTTATGCCCTCGGCCCTTATGCCGGGCGTGCAGCTGCCCTACGCCGGGCAAACCCGCCCGGCCGAAAACGGCAGCGCGGCGCAGGCGTGGATAGACTACTGCAAGGTCTTTTACGACCGGTTTGATTTAGACATTACCGGCTTCATCATCAACGGCGCCATATTTAACGTACCCAAAAACGTGGCCGACTGCTTTAACAAAATTTCGCCCGTCGGCAGCCTGACCAACTGCCACCTTACCCCCCTTGGCATAAACGACGGCGTGCCCTACGTCTTCTGCTACAACCAGGTGACCCCCGGCCAAAGCGAGGCCATGTACAACTACGCCACCAACACCATGCGCGGCTTTAACTTTGGCGCTTATCGCACCATTTGCCAAACCCCCACGCAGATGTATCAAATCGTCACCCAGTTTGACAAATACGCCGCCGAAAAGGGCTTTAAGACCGAGTATTGCGACCCCTACACCTACTTTAAGCTCATTCGCGAGTCCGGTCAGGGTACGGTTATTCAGTAACCCCGCCTTTTCCCTTTCCCGCCGGCCGAACCGTCTGCTCTTTCCCGTCGGTTCGGTCGGCGGTTTGTTTCAAAAAAAGGAGGAACCTCTTTTGCCTACCAAAGAAGCCGTAGCCGCCTTACAGCAGGCGGCGCCGGAGAAGGGTGCGCTGGTGGTAACCAGCCCCGCCAACCGCCGCTACCTTACCGGCTTTGCTTCCTCTGCCGGGGCGGTGGTAATTACCCGCCGCTCGGCCGTGTTTTACACCGACTTTCGGTATTATGAAAAAGCCGCCGCCACGGTGCGCAGCTGCGCCGTTTGCCGCTGGCAGGGGGGCTTTGCAGACGTTTTGCCGCTGCTGCGGCAAGAGGGCATTACCGCCGTATACCCCGAAACCGACGAGCTTTCGCTCGACGCCGCCCGCCGCCTTGCGGCCGCGCTGCCGGGCATTCGTATTTCTCGCCGGGCGGTAACCGGGCGCACCCTCGCCGCGCTGCGGCAAATCAAATCGCCAGAGGAACAACGCGCCATTCGCGCCGCCCAGCAGCTGACAGACGAAGCCTTTGCCTACCTGCTGCCCCGCATTGCCCCCGGCCGCACCGAGCGGGAGCTGATGCTGGATCTGGAATTTTACATGCGGCGGCAGGGCAGCGAGGGGGTGGCCTTTGAAACCATTGCCATTTCCGGCCCCAACACCTCGCTGCCCCACGGCGTGCCGACCGACCGGGCGCTGCAAAAGGGCGACTTGTTTACGCTGGACTTTGGCGCG
>CANQGN010000092.1 GCA_947623215.1 uncultured Clostridia bacterium | reverse complement strand
GGCCCGGCGCACGGCCGGTTCCATTTGGGCGGGGGTGACGGCGCGGAATTCAAACACCGTGCAGCGGCTGAGCAGCGCGCCGTACACGTAAAAATAGGGGTTTTCGGTAGTGGCGGCAATTAGGGTGATGCCGCCGTTTTCTAAATGCTCCAGCAGCGACTGCTGCTGCTTTTTGTTAAAATACTGAATCTCGTCTAAATAAAGCAAAATGCCGTTTAGCGCGCCCATGGTACCAATTTGCGCCACAATGTCCTTAATATCCGCCGTAGAGGCGGTGGTACAGTTGAGGCGAAAGAGCTTTTTTTCGGTTTTTTCGGCCAACAGCGAGGCCAGCGTGGTTTTGCCGGTGCCGGAGGGGCCGTAAAAAATTAAATTGGGCAAAACGCCCGACTGCAAAATGCGGTAAAAGGCGCAGTCGGGCCGCAGCAGGTGCGGCTGCCCTACAATATCTTCCAGCCGTTTGGGCCGCAGCCGGTCGGCCAAGGGCGCGTTCATGTTGGCGGTCTTCTCCTTATCTTTAGCGGTTCGCCAGGGGCGGGGCTTTGCAAACATTTAAGCAAAACGCCCCCAAAAGAAGCGCCGGCCGCCCGCCGCGTTTTGGGCGGGGCGAGCGACCGGTTGTGGGTTCAACAATTATTTGGCGTAGTCTATGGCGCGGCTTTCGCGTATGACGTGCACCTTTACCTGGCCGGGGTAGTCCAGCTCGGCTTCTATGCGCTTTACAATCTCGTGGGCGGTAATCACCATCTGGTCGTCAGAGATAACCTCCGGCTTGACCATAATGCGAATTTCGCGCCCCGCCTGAATGGCGAAGGATTGCTCTACGCCGTTAAAGTCGTTGGCAATGGCCTCCAGTTTTTCCAGCCGCTTAATGTAGTTTTCAATGTTTTCGCGGCGGGCGCCCGGGCGGGCGGCCGAAATGGCGTCGGCTGCCTGCACAATGCAGGCAATGACCGTTTTGGCCTCTACGTCGCCATGGTGGGCCTGAATGGCGTGAATCACCGCTTCGCTTTCGTGGTACTTGCGGGCGGCCTCTACCCCCAGCTGAATGTGCGAACCTTCCATTTCATGGTCAAGCGCCTTGCCAATGTCGTGCAGCAGCCCGGCGCGGCGGGCAAGCGAAACGTCTGCCCCCAGCTCCGCCGCCAGCAGCCCCGAAAGGTAGGCGACCTCCAGCGAATGGTTGAGCACGTTTTGGCCGTAGCTGGTGCGGTATTGCAGCTTACCCAGCAGCTTTACCAGCTCGGGGTGCAGGTTGTGCAGCCCCACCTCTAAAACGGCCCGCTCGCCTTCTTTTTTAATTTTATGTTCTACTTCCTTGCGGGCTTTTTCTACCGTGTCTTCAATGCGGGCGGGGTGAATGCGACCGTCGGCAATTAACTTTTCCAACGCCACGCGGGCAATCTCGCGCCGCACCGGTTCAAAGCAGGAAAGGGTAATGGCCTCCGGCGTGTCGTCAATAATCAAGTCCACCCCGGTGGCGACCTCCAGCGCACGAATGTTGCGCCCCTCGCGGCCGATAATGCGGCCCTTCATGTCGTCGTTCGGCAGCGGCACTACCGAAACGGTGGCTTCAGAGGAATGGTCGGCCGCGCAGCGCTGAATGCACTGACCCAGCAGCTCGCGGGCTTTTTCGTCCGCCTCTTCTTTAAAGCGCTGCTCAAAGTCTAAAATTTTCACCGCTTTTTCGTGGTCGAGCTCATGCTCCAAATTTTGCAGCAAATACTCCTTGGCCTGCTCTACCGTTAAACCGGAAATCCGTTCCAGCATTTCAAATTCCCGTTTTTTCAGTTCTTCGGTTTCGGCCAGCCGTTCTTCAATTTCGCGGGCCCGTTTTTGCAGTTTCTCCTCCTTGGCCTCCATATTGTCCATTTTTTTGTCCAGCGACTCTTCTTTTTGCTGTAGGCGCCGCTCCTGCCGCTGAACCTCGCTGCGGCGCTCCCGATTTTCTTTTTCCGCTTCGCTTCTCAGGCGGTGGATTTCATCCTTCGCCTCCAGCAGGGTTTCCTTCTTCTTCGCTTCGGCGGTTTTCATGGCGTCGTTCAGAATCCGTTTAGACTCTTCCTCGGCCGAACCCAAAATTCCTTCCGCCTTGCGCTTGCGGTGCACGATGCCGCCGATATAGCCGATAATACCGAACACGACGGCCCCGATTACCACCCCGATGATGATTGCGTACATGGTTGGCATGGGGTATCACCCTCCTTCTATATTAACCGCAGTTAGGGCAAAATGACCTTGACAAATAACCAATGACTTGCCGAACGGGTCGCGGTTCACCCGGTTGCTGAACGGTGCGACAGCCGGGCGAGCAGAGGACAAACAGCCCTTCTACCGGCAGACTATCACATCATGTGTAATCATACCGCATTTTCCCTCTTTTGTCAAGGCCAAACCCGGCCCCAAAGGGCAAAAAAAGGGCAAAAAAAGCAAAAACCGCCCCCGGCGGCCGGGCGGCGGATTTTGCCAATTTAGGCATTGCAAAGCGCGGGCAAATGTGGTATACTACCCCATGTAAACCTTAGAACCCTTATGAGAATGCTCATGAAAGGATGGACGAACCATGACCAACAACAAAACCCTTCTTGCCTGGGTAGACGAAAAAATCAACCTCGTCAACCCCGATAAGGTAATGTGGATTGACGGCAGCGAAGAGCAGCTGGAAGCGCTGCGCAAAGAGGCCGTACAAACCGGCGAAATGATTCAATTAAACGAGGAGCTGCTGCCCGGCTGCTACCTGCACCGCACCAAACCCAACGACGTGGCGCGGGTAGAAGACCGCACCTTTATTTGCTCTCGCACCAAAGAGAACGCCGGCCCCACCAACAACTGGTGCGACCCGCAGGAGATGTACAAAAAGCTCTACGACATTGCCCGGGGCACCTACAAGGGCCGTACCATGTACGTGATTCCCTTCTCTATGGGCCCCATTGGCTCCCCCCTCGCCAAAATTGGGGTAGAGATTACCGACTCGATTTACGTGGTGCTGAACATGGCCATTATGACCCGCGTGGGCCAAAAGGTGCTGGACGTACTGGGAGAGAGCGACGACTGGGTGCGCGGCCTCCACGCCAAGTGCGACGTAGACCCCGAGAACCGCTATATTTGCCAGTTCCCGGAGGATAACGCCATTATCTCCGTGAACTCCGCCTACGGCGGCAACGTGCTGCTGGGCAAAAAATGCTTTGCGCTGCGCATTGCCTCTTACCAGGGGTGGAAAGAGGGCTGGATGGCCGAGCACATGCTCATTTTGGGGCTGGAAAACCCCAAGGGCGAGGTGCACTATATCGCCGCCGCCTTCCCCTCTGCCTGCGGCAAAACCAACCTGGCTATGCTCATCCCCCCCGAGTACCTGAAGAAAAAGGGCTACAAGGTATGGACGGTGGGCGACGACATTGCCTGGATGCGCATTGGCGAAGACGGTCGGCTGTATGCCATTAACCCCGAAAACGGCTTTTTCGGCGTGGCGCCCGGCACCAACGAGAAGTCCAACTTCAACGCGCTGGCCTCTACCCGCCAGGGTACCATTTTTACCAACGTGCTGCACAATTTAGACAATAACACCGTGTGGTGGGAGGGGCTGTCGAAAGACCTGCCCACCAACGCCATTGACTGGAAGGGCGACAAGTGGGATCCGACCAAGTTTAACAAGGCGGATAAATCCACCTACGGCGCCCACCCCAACTCTCGCTTTACCGCCCCGGCCAAAAACTGCCCCTGCATTTCTGACGCGTTTGACAAGGGCGAGGGCGTGCCCATTTCTGCCATTGTGTTCGGCGGCCGCCGGGCCAAGTGCGCCCCGCTGGTTTACCAGTCGAAAGACTGGGTAAACGGCGTGTTCGTGGGCTCCGCCATGGCCTCTGAAACCACCGCCGCCGCAGCCGGCGCCGTAGGCGTAACCCGCCGCGACCCCATGGCCATGCTGCCCTTCTGCGGCTACAACATGGGCGACTACTTCCAGCATTGGCTGGACATGGGTAAAAAGCTGGGCGACAAAGCGCCGAAAATCTTTAACGTCAACTGGTTCCGTACCGACGACGAGGGCAACTTCCTCTGGCCCGGCTTTGGCGACAACATTCGCGTGCTCAACTGGATTGTCGACCGCTGCGAAGGCAAGGTAGACGCCGACGAAACGCCCATTGGCTACGTGCCCAAGGCAGACGATATTGACCTGACCGATTTGGAAGACTTTGACCGCGCAACCCTGCAAAGCATTTTGGAGGTCAACAAAGAGGTTTGGCAAAAAGAAGCCGCCGAAATTGAAGAACACTACAAAAAGTTTGGCGACAAGCTGCCGCACGAGCTGCGCGACCAGCTGGAGGGCTTAAAGGCCCGCCTGGCCAGCCTGTAAAGCAAAAGAAACCCATTTTTACAAGCCGTTCGGGGGAAAGGTTTTTCCTCTCCCCCGGGCGGCTTTTTTGGCGCACAAAAAACGCGGCGGAGTTTTTGCTCCGCCGCGCCTTTGGTATAAAAGTAAAATTTTATAATAAAGTTGTTTTTGTGGATTGAATGCGTTCAATCCGACATGGTTCTGTTTTCACATTCCTAAACGCCCGTTTAACGGGAGGAGGATTGCTTAGCAGCCCATGGGAGACGCCTCCTAACTTTTTTGTTCAAACGGTTTGCCTGCCGCAAGGGAAAGGCAGGTGCTGCGTATGAAAATTCAAAACAGGCTCAGCACGAATGTACTTTTGGACTCACCCCTTTCGGTTAAGACTGTACGAAACATTCCGTCGGTTCGTGGCCCATTGGAATCATTCCTTTCTGAGGTTCTGGCTTTATTATAGCGCATAAATCGTCCGTTGTAAATAGGCAAAATCACCAAAGATTTCGCAAAATTTTCTACTACCACCCTGCGGCAGTTTTGTGGTATAATAAGAGTTAGCGGTGCAAACCGCCCAAAACAACCGACCAACCGGCCGGTTGTTTTTCTTTTGTAAAAATCGCCGCCTCAGGCTTCTTCCGCCACCAAATTGTGCACCCATTTGCGGCTTTTGACCAGCCAAAAGCCCAGCCCCGCTTTTAAAATATTCAGCCCTTCTACCAGCAGGTACATTTCTACCACCGGCAGCGCCGTAAAACGAGAGAGCACAAAGGCCAGCGGAATGTTGAGCACCCACAAAAACACGCAGTCAAACACAAAGGTGACCACCGTTTTGCCGCCGGAGCGCAGGGTAAAGTAGCTGGTGTTAATGTAGGCGTTTAGGGGCGTCAGCCCGGCAGAAACCAGCAGCAGCCCGGTGGCCAGCGCCTGCACCGCGGGGGTGGTGTTGTAAATTTTGGGGATAAAGGGGGCAAGGCAGGCCATCACGCCCCCCACCACCACGCTCAGCTCCACGGCAAACACCGTTAAGCGGGCGTTTTCTTCTACCGCTTTTTCGGTATCGCCCGCCCCCAGCAGCTGCCCCACCATAATAGAAACGGTGGTGCCCATGGCGAGAAAGGCGCAAAAGAAGAGGTTGGAGACGGTGGAGGAAATATTGAAAGCCGACACGACCTCCAACCCCCGCAGGGAATAACATTGGTTCAGCACGGTCATGCCGCAGGCCCACAGCAGCTCGTTGAGTAACAGGGGCGAACCCACCACCGCTACCCGCCGCACCAGCGCCATGGGAATGCGAAAAGAGCGGGTAAGCCCCCGGCAAAAGGGGTTGCGGTCCCGCTTCCAGTGGCTCCACCCCACCACAATGAGGCATTCGGTTACGCGGGCCAGCAGGGTAGCAACGGCGGCCCCCACCACCCCCATGGCGGGCAGCCCCAGCTTGCCGAAAATCAGCAGATAATTAAAGCCCAAATTTACAAAAACGGCGATGATACCGGCGGTCATGGGCAGCACCGTTTCGCCCGTCTCTCGCAGGGTGCTGGCGTAAACCTGCGTAAGCGCAAAGGGCAGCATTTGCAGCAGCATGACCTGCAAATAGCGGTGGCCGTAGGTAAGGGTAGCGTTTAAATCCAGCGCCTCTTGCCCTTCGTGCAAAAACAGCGAGATAAGCGCCTCCCCTTTGAGTACAAAGAGCGCCGCAAAAACCACCAGCGACAGGGCGGCGATGACGAGCTTGACGCGCAGGCAGTCCCGCACGCCCTTCATGTCTCCCTTGCCGTAAAACTGGGCGGTAAAAATGCCGGCGCCGGCCAGGGCGCCGAAAATGCACACATTGAAAACG
>CANQGN010000091.1 GCA_947623215.1 uncultured Clostridia bacterium | reverse complement strand
TTTCGCAGGCAGAGCACGACCGCATGGCCAGCGCCGTGCTGGTAACCCCCAGCCGCCCGCTGGCCGAGCGGGTAAGCGAGGAGGTAGACCGCCAGCTGCAAACCCTGCCGCGGTGCGAGATTGCCCGCGCCGCCATAGAGGGGCAGGGCAAAATTGTGCTTGTCAGCTCTCTTCACGAGGCGGTAGAGGTGGCCAACGCCCTGGCGCCGGAGCATTTGGAGCTGAGCGTGGCCGACCCCTTTGCCCTGCTGCCGCTCGTGCGCCACGCCGGGTCGGTATTTATGGGCCACTATTGCCCGGAGGCGCTGGGCGACTACTTCGCCGGGCCCAACCACACCCTGCCCACCGCCGGTACCGCGCGGTTTTCCAGTCCGCTTTCGGTAGACGATTTTGTAAAAACCATGCAGGTTATTTCTTATACCCCGCAGGCGCTGGCAGAGGCGGCGCCGGCGGTGGCCGCCTTTGCCAGAAAAGAGGGGTTAGAGGCCCACGCCCGCAGCGCCCTCTGCCGGGGGGAGGGGGAAGCATGAGCCGCTTTCGCTCGCTGCTGCTGGCCGCTCTTCGCCCCTACCAGCCGGGGGAGCAGCCCCAAAACCGGCGATATGTGAAGCTCAACACCAACGAGTCGCCCTTTGCCCCCGCCCCGGCGGTGGCGGCGGCGGTGGCAGAGCAAACGGAGCAGTTAATGCTCTACTCTGACCCCGAAAGCCGTGCGCTTTGCGAGCAAACGGCCGCCTTTTTTGGGCTGTCGCCCGAGTGGGTGCTTATGACCAACGGGTCAGACGAAGCGCTCTCCTTTGCCTTTCAGGCCTTTGGCGACCCTAAAACCCCCTTTGTCTTTCCGGCGGTGACCTACGGCTTTTACGAGGTGCTGGCGGGGCTTTACCGCCTGCCGGTTCGGCGGGTGGCCATGCGCGACGAATTGTTGATAGAACCGGCGGACTTTCACAACGCCGGGGGCAACGTGGTGCTGGCGAACCCCAACGCCCCCACCGGCCTGCCGCTGACCCCGGCGCAAATAGAAGGCATTGTAGCGGCTAACCCCAACCACGTGGTGATAATCGACGAAGCTTATATCGACTTTGGCGGCAAAAGCTGCCTGCCGCTGTTAAAAGAGTACGACAATTTGCTTATTACCCGCACCTTTTCTAAATCCGCCGCGCTGGCGGGGGCGCGGCTGGGCTTTTGCATGGGCAACCCGGCTTTAATAGAAGATTGCAAGGCGGTAAAAGACGCCTGCAACCCCTACAACGTCAACCGCATGACCATGGCCGCCGGGGCCGCCGCGCTGCGGCAGGCGGACTATTACCGCGACTGCTGCCGAAAGATAGCCGAAACGCGGGAGCTCACCCGCCGGGCGTTATACCAGCGGGGCTTTACGGTGGTGCCGTCCGCCACAAATTTTCTTTTTGCGAAGCAGAAACAGCTGCCCGGGCGGCAGGTGTATGAAGCGTTAAAAGAGCGGGGCGTGCTGGTGCGCCACTTTGCCCTGCCGGAGATACAAGATTTTGTGCGCATTACCATTGGCTTACCGGAGCAAATGGACGCGCTGCTGCGGGCGATAGACGACATGCTGCCGTCGCCCGCGAAGTGAAAGGAGTTTTGCCTTATGCGAACCGCCACGGTTACCCGAACCACGGCCGAAACCGACGTTGCCTTAACGCTGAATGTAGACGGCGCCGGCCGGGCGGAAATTGATACCGGCTGCGGCTTTTTGGACCACATGCTTACCCTGTTTACCCTGCACGGCGGGTTTGACATCACCCTTACCTGCCGCGGCGACCGCGCGGTAGACGACCACCACACGGTAGAAGACGTGGGGCTGTGCTTGGGCGAGGCCTTTGCCCGGGCGCTGGGCGACAAAGCCGGCCTTACCCGCTACGGCCAAACCCTGCTGCCGATGGACGAAGCGCTGGTGCTTTCGGCGGTGGATTTATCCGGCAGGGCCACGCTGGCCTACGCGGTGGAACCCCCTACCGAAAAGGTGGGCACCTTTGACACCGAGCTGGCGGAAGAATTTTGGCTGGCCTTTGTGCGCCGGGCAGAAATAACCTTGCACCTGCGGCAGCTGGCCGGGCGCAATGCGCACCATATTTTAGAAGCCTGCTTTAAATCGGTCGCCCGCAGTCTGCGGCAGGCGGCGGCGGCAGACGAATCGCTGGCCGGGCGGGTGCCCTCAACAAAGGGCGTGTTGTAAATGCTGGCCATTGTAGATTACGGCGTGGGCAATTTGTTTTCGCTGCAAAGCTCTTTTGCCGCCGTGGGCGAAACCGCGGTGGTAACGGGCGAGGCAGAGGTGCTGCGCCGGGCGGAGCGCCTGGTGCTGCCGGGCGTGGGGGCGTTTGGCGATGCCATAGAGCGGCTGCGGCAGGCGGGGTTAGACGATTTGCTGCGAATTCGGGCGGCGGCCGGGGTGCCGATTCTCGGTATTTGCCTCGGGATGCAGCTGCTGTTTGAGCAAAGCGAAGAATACGGCCTGCACAACGGGCTGGCGCTGCTCCCCGGCCGGGTGCGCCCCATAGCGGGGGCGGTGCCGCCGGAGCTCAAAATCCCCCACATCGGGTGGAACGCGCTGTGTTTTCCCGCGAACTGCCCCCGCCACCCCCTCTTTTGCGGGCTGGGGGAGCAGGCCTTCGCCTATTTTGTGCATTCGTATTACGCAGCGGGGTGCGAGCCGTGGGTCATCGCCACGGCCGAATACGGCGCCCCCCTTACCGCCGCCGTGGCGCGGGGCAACGTGTGCGGCTGCCAGTTCCACCCAGAGAAAAGCGGCCGGGTGGGGCTGACCATTTTAAAGAATTTTTGTAAGTGGGGGGGAGCGGACGAATGCTGATTTTTCCGGCGATTGATTTGCTCGGCGGCCAGGCGGTACGGCTGGTGCGGGGCGACTACAACCAAAAAACCGTTTATTCGCCCGACCCGCTGGCGGTAGCGCAACGCTTTGCCGCCGCCGGGGCCCGCCAGCTGCATGTGGTCGATTTAGAGGGCGCCAAAAGCGGCAAAACGGAGAATTTGGCGGTCATTGCCGCCATTGCCCGCCAAACCGACCTGTTTTTGCAGGTGGGGGGCGGCATTCGCAGTTTGGATACGGTAGAGCGCTACTGCTCGCTGGGGGTCAACCGGGTCATCCTCGGCACCGCCGCCGTGCAAGACGAAGCCTTTTTGCGGCAGGCGCTTTCGGCCTTTGGCCCCCGCGTGGCCGTGGGGGTAGATTTACGCGACGGCCGGGTGGCGGTAGAAGGCTGGACCCAAACCACCGACTGGACGTGCGACGACTTTTGCGCCCACCTGCAAGCCCTTGGCGTGCAAACGCTGGTGTGTACCGACATTGCCCGCGACGGCCTGCTGCGGGGGGCGAACCACGCCCTTTACCGGCGGCTGCAAGGGCAATACCGTATGCAGCTTATCGCCTCCGGCGGGGTTTCGACCCTGCAAGACGTAAAAGAGCTGCGCGCGGCGGGGCTGTACGGCGCCATTGTGGGCAAGGCAACCTATACCGGTGCGCTGGACTTGCGGCAGGCAATTGAGGTGGCAACATGATAACCAAACGCATTATTCCCTGCCTGGACGTGCGCGCCGGGCGGGTGGTTAAGGGGGTCAATTTTGCCGGATTGACCGACGTTTCGTCCCCCGTAGAGCTGGGGCGCTTTTACAGCGAGCAGGGGGCGGACGAACTGGTGTTTTACGACATTACCGCCTCGGCAGAGGATCGGCGGCTGTTTACCGACGTACTGCGCGAGGTCGCCCGCACCATTTTTATTCCCCTTACGGTGGGGGGCGGCATTCGCACCCTGCAAGACTTTGACCGGGTGCTCAAATGCGGCGCAGACAAGGTAAGCGTGAATTCCGGCGCTATTCAAAACCCCGCTGTCATTGAGCAGGCGGCCCGCCGCTACGGCAACCAGTGCGTGGTGCTTTCGGTAGACGTAAAGCGGGTGAACGGCGCGTTTCGCGTGTTTGCCAAGGGCGGGCGCGAAGATACGGGGCTGGAGGCGCTGGACTGGATTGCCCGGTGCGTAGCCATGGGCGCGGGCGAAGTGGTGGTCAATTCCATTGATACCGACGGCGTGAAGCAGGGGTTTGACTTAGAATTGCTTGCCGCCGTGTGCAGCCGGGTTTCGGTGCCGGTCATCGCCTCCGGCGGGGCGGGCGCCCCCGCGCATTTTACCGAGTTGTTTCAAACCCTGCCGGGGGTAGACGCCGGCCTGGCCGCCTCGGTGTTTCATTTTGGTGAAATTTCTATTCCAGAATTGAAGCAAACCCTGCGCCAGCACAATATTTTGGTGAGGTTGTAACCGATGTTAGACTTAAACGAACTGAAATTTGACGAACGCGGGCTGATTCCGGCCATTGTGGTAGACGCCCTCAGCCGCCGAGTGCTCACCCTCGCGTACATGAACCGCGAAAGCCTTGCAATTTCGCTGCGCGAAGAGCGCACCTGCTTTTTCAGCCGGTCGCGCGGGGAGCTGTGGCGCAAGGGCGAAACCAGCGGCAACGTGCAGCATATCGTTTCTATTACCGCCGACTGCGACCGCGACGCCCTGCTGGTGGTGGTAGAAAAAGAGGGCCCTGCCTGCCACACCGGCAGCGACTCCTGCTTTACCGCGCCGGTGTTTGCCAGCGAAACGCGGCAAGACTTTACCCTGCGGGGGCTGTACGAGCTACTACGAGGCCGGCGCGACAACCCCAAAGAGGGGTCGTACACCAGCTATTTGTTTGACAAGGGGCTGGATAAAATTTTGAAAAAAGTGGGGGAGGAAGCCACCGAAGTGATTATTGCCGCCAAGGCGGCGGATAAGCGCGAAACGGTGTACGAGCTGGCCGACCTTGCCTACCACCTGGCGGTTTTAATGGTAGAGGCGGGTATATCGCCGGACGAACTGCACCGCGAGCTGGCCTCTCGCCACATTATTGAGCACAAAGTCAAGCAGGAGAAAATGACCTCATGACAGGCGGGGACTTTCACTGCCACACCACCCTGACCGACGGCGCCGACGCGCCGGAGGCCATGGTGCGAGCGGCGATTACCATGGGGTTGCCGGTGCTGGGGTTTTCAGAGCACGCCGCCGTGCCCTTTGAACCAACGGCCGGTCTCTCGCGCGAAGGGGCGGCCGCCTACCGCCGCACGGTTGCCTGCTTAAAAGAGCGCTACGCCGGGCAAATTACCCTGCTGTGCGGCATAGAAATGGACCCAGAGAGTGCCGAAGACCCGGCGGACTACGACTATGTCATCGGTTCGGTGCATTTTCTCACCGTAAAGGGCGAAACCTACGCGGTAGATTCTTCACCCGAAGAAACCCGCCGCTGCATTACGGAGGGCTTTGGGGGCGACGGCGCGGCTTACGCCGAATGCTACTATGAAAAAGTGGCCGCCCTGCCCCAAAGGGTAGAGGCGAATATTCTCGCCCACTTTGATTTGCTGCTCAAATTCTGCCGCACCGGCGCCGCGCCGGACTGCACCGCCCCCCGCTACCGGGCCGCCGCCTTGGCGGCGGTAGAGGCTGCAGCCGGGCGGTGCGCGGTAGAAATCAACACCGGCGCCATGTCGCGGGGGTGGCGGCGCTCGCCCTACCCCCAAACCTTTTTGCTCCGCCGCTTACAGGAGCTCGGCGGCGGCGTGGTGCTGGCAAGCGACGCCCACAAAAGCGACGCGCTCACGCACGCTTTTGCGGCGGCTAAAGCCCGCGCCATGGCCTGCGGCTTTACCACCGCCGGTTTTACCGACCGCGCCGGGCGCTTCTTTCGCCAATTTTAAAAGAAAACCCTTCCTTTTGCCGGATTTTTTGTAAAAACTCTTGACAACGCCCGTGCTTTTGCTGTATAATAGCGGGTGCACATATCTGTGACGTTAACCCCTGCCAACGGGCGGAGGGAGGGACATATAAATGAGTCAGGTGAAAATCAAGGACAATGAGACCCTTGAAAATGCACTGCGCCGTTTTAAACGCCAAACCCAGCGAGACGGTGTGATTCAAGAGGTGCGCAAGCGGGAGCATTACGAAAAGCCCTCGGTCAAGCGCAAAAAGAAGTCCGAAGCGGCTCGCAAACGCAAATACCGGTAATGTTTTGTCAGGCGGCTGTCCCGTGAAATGAACGCGGGACGTCCGCCTGCCTTTTTAAAAAGAGGGGAGAATTGCCGCCGCCATGGCCCTGTTTCGACCGACTTTTCAAGCCAGCGCCATTACCGCTCTTACCCCCCGGCAGCTCAGCCGGCAGGGGGTGCGGGCGCTGCTGCTGGACGTTGACAATACCCTGCGCCTGCACCACGCCCCC
>CANQGN010000090.1 GCA_947623215.1 uncultured Clostridia bacterium | reverse complement strand
CCCATTGGCGTGTTTGACAGCGGGCTGGGCGGCCTTTCGGCCGTGGCGGCGCTCTCTTCCCTGCTGCCGGGCGAAGACGTGGTTTATTTTGGCGACACCGGCCGGGTGCCCTACGGCACCCGCAGCAAAGCCGCCATTTTGCAGTACGCCCGGCAGGACGTAGCCTTTTTAAAGCGGCAGGGGGTGAAACTCATCATCGCCGCCTGCGGCACGGTAAGCTCGGTAGCGGGCGAGGTCGGCCGGGGGTGCGGGCTGCCCTTTGTAGGGGTGGTAGAGCCCACCGCCGCAGCGGCCGCCGCCGCCACCCGCAGCGGGCGGGTGGGGGTTATCGGCACCGCCGCCACGGTGCGCTCCGGCGCCTACGAGCAGGCCATACACGCCCTGCTGCCCGCCGCGCAGGTGTTTTGCCGCCCCTGCGGGCTGTTTGTACAAATGGTAGAAGAGGGGTTCACCTCCCCCCGCGACCCGGTGGTGCAGGCCGTGTGCCGCCGCTATTTGCAGCCGCTGGTAGCCGAGCGCTTAGACGTGCTGATTTTGGGCTGCACCCACTTCCCGCTGCTGCGGGAGGCGATTGGCGAAGTCATGGGCCCCGGCGTGCAGTTAATCGACAGCGGCCGCGCCGCCGCCGAATACGCCGCCGGGCTGCTGCGGCAAAAGGGGCTGCTGAGCGGCCGAGAAGTCGGCGGGACGTCCTCCTTTTTTGTAAGCGACCGCACCCCCGCCTTTTGCGAGGTAGCCGACCGCTTTTTGGGGCGGCCGATTACCGAAGTTACGCAAGTGAGATGGGAGTAACCAATGCAGCAAACCGTACTCATTCAAATTCAATCTACACAAGAAGCAAACGGCGACCGCCAAACCATGGAAATGATTACCCAGGGGCAAATGCAGGTGTGCGGGTCGCAAATTATGCTGACCTATGAAGAAGCGGCAGAAAACGGCCGCGTTACCACCATTTTAACCGATTCTTCCCGCCGCCCGGGCCAGGTGGAGCTCATGCGCACCGGCGGGGGCGACGGCCGCATGACCATAGAGGAAGGGCGGCGGCACCACAGCATTTTCAGCCTTGGCCCCTACGAGTGCGCGCTGGGGGTTTACGGCGAGCGGGTAGACTGCCGCCTAAACCCGCGCGGCGGCCTGCTGCGGCTGGTTTACACGCTGGATATTAACGCCACCTACACCGGCCGCAACACCATAGAGCTCTCTGTCTCTCCGGCGGCCCCCACCCCCAACGTAAAGGAGCGATACCATTGAACCTGACCGAACAAACCGTTGCCGGGCTGCGCCGCGCCCTGTTAGAGGCGCTGGGCCGCGGCGTGGCAGAGGGCGTTTTTCCGCCTGAACCCATACCGGACTTTGCCATAGAGGTACCGGCCGACCCCGCCCACGGCGACTTTGCCGCCAACGTGGCCATGGTGTGCGCCCGGGCTTTTCACATGGCCCCCCGCGCCATTGCCGGGCATATTGTAGAGCGGCTGGACCTGACGGGTCTGCCGGTTGCGCCTGCCGAGATTGCCGGCGCGGGCTTTATTAACTTTCGGCTGTCGGCCGACTATTACGCCGGGGCGCTGGCCGCCGTGCTGGCAGAGGGCGAGAATTACCCCACCGGCCCCATGCACATTGGCAACGCCCGGGGCGGCGCCTTGGGAGACAGCCTTGCCAGCGTGCTGGAGGCGGCGGGCTATGAAGTCTGCCGCGAATTTTACGTAAACGACGCCGGCAACCAGATACAAAAATTCGCCCTCTCGCTGGAGGCCCGCTATTTGCAGCTTTTTGACCCGGCGGTAGAATTGCCGGAGGACGCTTACCACGGCGAAGACATCACCGCCCACGCCAAAGCCTTTGCCGCCCTGCATGGCGACCGGTATGTGGGGGCGGATGAAGCCGAGCGCCGCCGGGCGCTGACCGACTACGCCCTGCCGCTGAATATAGCGGGGTTAGAGCGCGACCTTGCCCGCTACCGCATTCACTATGACGTGTGGTTCCGCGAAAGCACGCTGCACGCCTCCGGCGCGGTGGCGGAGGTCATTGAAAAACTCAAACAAACCGGCCATACTTATGAATCCGACGGGGCGCTGTGGTTTAAGGGCAGCGACTTTGAAGCAGAGGATTTTGTGCTGGTGCGGCAAAACGGCATTCCCACCTACGTAGTGCCAGACATTGCCTACCACTACAACAAGCTGGTCACCCGCGCCTTTGATACGGCGGTAGACGTGCTGGGGGCCGACCACCACGGCTACGTGCCCCGGCTGAAGGCCGCGCTGGCCGCGCTGGGGGTCAACCCCGCCCGGTTAAAGGTGGTGCTCATGCAAATGGTGCGGCTGGTACGGGGGGGCGAAACCATTAAGCTCTCCAAACGCAGCGGCAAAGCCATTACCCTTGTAACCCTGCTGGACGAAGTACCCATAGACGCCGCCCGCTTTTTCTTTAACCTGCGCGAACCCAACACCCATTTGGAGTTTGATTTGGATTTGGCGGTGGAGCAGTCGGCCGATAATCCCGTTTACTATGTGCAGTACGCCAACGCCCGCATTTGCAGCATTTTAAAAAATCTGGCGGCAGAAGGGCTGGTCGCCCGGCCGCTTGAAGCGGCGGCGCTTACCTGCCTTACCCACCCCACCGAGCGGGCGCTCATTCGCCACTTGGCCGCCCTGCCGGACGAAATTGCGGCGGCAGCAGCCGCGCTCGACCCCTCTAAAATCACCCGCTACGCGACGGAGCTGGCCGCCCTCTTCCATAAATTTTACAACGCCTGCCGGGTAAAGGGCAGCGCCCCCGAACTGGCAGACGCCCGCTTAGCCCTTTGCAAAGCCACCGCGCAGGTGCTGCAAAACGTGCTGGCGCTGCTGAAAATTGAAGCCCCGGAGACGATGTAACATGAACCCGCAATCCGCTTTTTTGCTGCTGGACGGCGCAACCGGCTCCAACTTAATCGAGGCTGGGCTGCCGCCCGACTGCTGCCCGGAGGTTTGGACCTTAGACCACCCAGAGGCCCTGCTGGCCTTACAGCGGGGCTACAAGGCCGCCGGCGCGCAGGTGGTGCTGGCCCCCACCTTTGGGGCCAATCCCCACAAGCTCGCCCCCTACGGCCTTACAGAGGAAACCGAACGCTTAAACCGCGAGCTGGTCGCCCTTAGCCGCTCGGCCGTGGGCGAGGGGGTTGCCGTGGCGGGGGATTTGTCGCCCTCCGGTCTCTTTTTACAGCCCTTTGGCGAGGCGACGTTTGACGATTTAACCAAACTTTACGACCGCCAGCTGGCCGCGCTGCAAGCGGCGGGGGTTACGCTGGCGGTAATTGAAACCCAAATGACCCTGGCAGACGCCCGCGCGGCGCTGCTGTGCGCTAAGCGGCGGGGCATGACCGCCTTTGTTACCATTACGGTAGAACCCTCCGGGCGCACCCTTACTGGGCTTTCGCTGCCCTCTGCCGTGGTTACGCTGCAAGCCATGGGGGCGGCCGCCGTGGGGCTAAACTGCTCCTTCGGCCCCGCCGGTATGGCCCCGCTGCTTTCCGCCGCCGCCCCTTACGCTAAGGTGCCGCTGGTTGCCAAGCCCAACGCGGGCGAGGCGGGCGCCCCCCTGCCCCCGCAGCAATTTGCTAAGCTTTCCGCCGCGCTGGCCGCCGCCGGCGCCGCCGTTTTGGGCGGGTGCTGCGGCACCACCCCCGCCCACATAGCCGCCCTCTCTGCCCGGCTGGCGGGGCAAACGCCCCCCGCCCCGGCGGCAGACGAAAAAGAAGAATTTCTGGCGGACGAAAAGGCCGTGTACCCATGCCCCGCCTCCCCTATGAGCGAAACGCTGGCCTGCGGGCCGGATTTGCCGGACGATTTGGCGGAGCTCTCGCCCGAGACGGACCTGGTAACGCTCACCCTTGAAACCCCGGCGGAGGCCGACTATTTGCCCGAGGCGCTGCCCCTTTGCCGGGGCCCGGTGTGCTTTTCGTCCCCCTCCCCCGCCGCGCTGGAAGCCGCCCTGCGCGCCTATCAGGGGCGGGCGCTGGTAACCGGCGACGGGGTCACCGACCGCCTCATCGCCGAATACGGCGCCCTGCCGCTGCAGAAAGGTTGATGTTTTCGTGCCCGCTCAAACCGTAGCCATCGTCGGCCGCCCAAACGTAGGCAAGTCTACCCTGTTTAACAAGTGCGTAGGCAAGCGGCTTTCTATTGTAGACGATACCCCGGGCGTAACCCGCGACCGGCTGTACGCCCCCTGCGAATGGTGCGGGCGGCAGTTTATGCTGGTAGATACCGGCGGTATTGAACCTTTTTCAGACGAACCCATTCCCGCCCAAATGCGGCGGCAGGCAGAGCTTGCCATAGAGCTTTGCGACGCGGTGGTGCTGGTAACCAATTTGGCCGACGGCCTGACCGCCGCCGACAGCGAGGTGGCCGAGCTGCTGCAAAAAAGCGGCAAGCCGGTGGTGGTGTGCGTAAACAAATGCGACGCCCCCGGCCCCCCGCCGACCGAGCTCTACGAGTTTTATAATTTAGGCCTCGGCGACCCCGTGGCCGTTTCGGCCGTGCACGGCCACGGCACGGGCGATTTGCTCGACCGCGTGCTGGCGGCGCTCGGCCCCCCGCCGGTGGAGGAAGAGGCGGCAGACGACGCCATTCAGGTGGCGATCATCGGCAAGCCGAACGTCGGCAAGTCGTCGCTCGTTAACCGCATCGTCGGCAGCGAGCGCACCATTGTCTCGAACGTCGCCGGTACCACGCGGGACGCGGTAGACTCTCACTTTCAAAACGAGCAGGGCTCCTTTGTCTTCATCGACACCGCCGGCATTCGCCGGAAAAGCCGCGTGGCCAAGGCGGCCGACGCGGTAGAGCACTACAGCATTTTGCGGGCGCAAATGGCGATAGACCGCGCCGACGTATGCGTCATTTTAATAGATGGCGAAACCGGTTTTTCGGAACAGGACGCCAAAATTGCCGGCCTGGCCCACAACGCCGGCAAGGGCTGCATTGTGGCGGTCAATAAATGGGACGCGGTAGAAAAAGACGATAAAACCATGGCCCGTATGCGGCGCGAAATCGAGTCGGCGCTCGCTTTTATGTCTTACGCCCCCATCCTCTTTCTCTCTGCCAAAACCGGCCGCCGGGTCGACCGACTGTTTGAGCTCATTCCCTACGTGTACGGCCAAACCTGTATGCGCATTTCTACCGGCATGTTAAACGACCTGCTGGCCGACGCCACGGCGCGGGTGCAGCCCCCCTCCGACCGGGGGCGGCGGCTGAAAATTTACTACATGACCCAGGCCTCCGCCAAGCCGCCCACCTTCGTTTGCTTTTGCAACGACCGCGCGCTCTTTCACTTTTCTTACCAACGCTACCTCGAAAATCAAATTCGGGCGACCTTCGGGTTAGAGGGCGCCCCCATTCGTATGGTGATTCGCGAACGCAGCGAATCGTAAGCCCCAAAAGGAGGCCGTTTTTCTTGCCCTATCGCCTGCTGATTTTGCTTTGTTTCGGCTTGTTTGCGCTGGTCAGTTACCTGCTCGGCAGCATTAACTTTGCCATTTTAATCACCCGCGCCTTTACGGGGCGCGACGTGCGCGCCGCCGGCAGCGGCAACGCCGGCATGACCAACGTAATGCGCACCGCCGGCTTTTTGCCCGGCCTGCTCACCTTTTTGGGCGACTTTTTAAAGGCCGTGGCGGCCGTGGCGCTGGGCAAATACCTGCTCACCGGTCTGCTGCTTTCGCTCCTGCCGGCCGTGGGGCATACCGCCTCGGGCGAAGTGTTTCAGTACGCCGTCTCCGTCGCCCCCATTTACGGCGCCACCATCTGCGGCTTTTTTTGCCTGCTGGGGCACATGTTCCCCGTTTTTTTCGGCTTTCGCGGGGGCAAGGGCATTGTAACGGCGGTGGGCACCATTTTGGTGCTCGACTGGCGCCTGCTTTGCGTTCTGGCCGCCATTTTTGGGCTGGTGTTTTTGTGCACCCGCATTATTTCGCTCGCCTCTATTGTGGCCGCCCTTTGCTACCCGCCCCTTACTTACCTCTGCTTTTCGCTGCTGCCCGGCTCTGACCCCATTAACCGGGCGGCGCTCAGCGCCTACCAGCCGCTTTTTTTGCCGCTGCGGTGGTTTTTAACCCTCGCCGCCGCCGCCTTTGCGCTGCTGGTGCTGCTCAAGCACGGCGATAATATCCGCCGCCTGCTGCGGGGCGAAGAAAAACGCCTCACCCTCGGCCGCTCCAAACCGCCGAAAGAATAACGCCGCCCCCTAACGGGAAAAACGAAAAACGCCAAACCAAAAACCGACCCGTAGACAGAGCGATTCCCCTTTGCA
>CANQGN010000089.1 GCA_947623215.1 uncultured Clostridia bacterium | reverse complement strand
AGCGACTTCCGCCGGTTGGGTGGCGGCGGTCAGCTGCAAGGTTTGCTTCTGCGAGAGAATCAGCCGCGCCTCGGTGTGGTTTAGCGCCACCCGGGTAACGGTTTGGCGGGGTTCCACCGGCAGGGTAAGGGGTTCGCAAAGCGGCTGCATGGCGTTGTTCCAGCAATACACCGTTAACCGGTCGCCCGGCAGCAGCTCGGTAAAGGCGTGGGGGAAGGTCAGCAGCGTTTGCCCGGGAGTAAGGGTAAAGGGGACGGCGGTAAAAGAGTCGGCTTTGCCGGTTTCTCTGGTAAGGGCGGCGTAGCAAACGCCGCTTTGACCGGCCTCTCCGTTCAGCGAAAGGGTCAGCAAAATTTGGCGGCCGGTTAAATCTACCCCCGTGGTAAAGGGGGCGAGGGCAACCGGCCAGGTTGGCGCCGGGGTGCTGATTGCCGCCGTGGCAGCGGCCAAAATCGGCTGCGCCGCCGGATGATTCGCCGCCGGTGCCGCCATGGTCGCCGGGGCGGCCGAGCGGGCAACAGGGGCGGTGGCGGCGGTGGCGGTAATGAGCGCCGCCGGTTCTTCTGCCGGTTTGGCGGGTTCGGCGGCGGTTTGTGTTACAGGTTCCGTTGTTTTTAATGCGGCGGGCAGAGGGAGCGCGGTCTGGTCTGCCGACCGGCGAAGCATGGCCGGGTGGGGGCGCGCCGCTTGCGCGGCGGCGGGGCAGGCGGGGGTCGCGGCTAAAAGCGCGGCCAGCAGCAGGCCCGCAGCCCGGCAAAAAAAGGTCTTCAAAAAAATAGGCAGCTCCTTTCGGGACGTGCGTGGACAACCAGTATAGCACATTCTCGGCGGATTTGCAACTTTTTCCGACTTGGTTTGCACCCGGTTCCGACTTGGTTTGCACCCGGTACAAACCTTCACACAAAAACGCCCGCGCGTTTTGGTTCTCGCGCGGACGTTTTTGCCTTTTCAAACGGCAAGGTTATTTCAGGCCGTTTTCATAAGATTGAATCATCTTTTTGACCATCTGGCCGCCGATAGAACCGGCCTGCTTCGAGGTCAAATCGCCGTTGTAGCCGTTTTTCAGGTTGACGCCCACTTCGGTAGCAGACTCCATCTTAAAGCGGTTGAGCGCTTCGCGGGCTTCCGGCACAAGCGTTTTGTTGCTCTTCGCCATAACGCATACTCCTCCTTGCTTTGATGATGTTCTATTTTCAGCGTTTGCAAGAGTAGTGTATGGAACGGCGGCGCAAATATCACAGACAACTTTCGGTAAGGCTGGCAATTTTTTTTGAACGCCGCCCTATTTGCCCACCGCTTTGCGCAAAATCAGCAGGGCGTCCACGGCGTTCACCGCGCCGTCGCGGTTCATATCGGCGGCCAGCCGCTGCTGGGCGGTTAAGGTGGTTTTGCCCACCGCGGCGCGCAGCACGTTCAGCGCGTCGCCGGCGTTTACCCGGCCGTCGCCGTTCAGGTCGCCGGCGGGGGCGGCGGTAAAGGTAACGGTAAAGGGGAAGGTGGGCTGCTCGTCCCCGTCGTTGCCGTAGCCCATAGACACGCTCACCCGACCGGTAATCGGTTTGCCCACGTCTTTTTCATATGCCGTTTCGTCTAAATCATAGGAAACGGAAAAACGGTTATGGTAAAGGGTGAAGGTGTGAGAAGAATACCAGCCTCCATAGGAATGGGTGGATTGGCAGTCGGTCGTTACGGTGCTTCCGTCTTTTAAGCGAAAGACAAAGGGTTCGTTGATTCCAAGCGGCGTCGACCAGCGAAAAGTTCCGGCGGCTTTGTCATAATGCAGAAAGCCGGAAAAGAGATTTTGTTCGTCCAGCGGGTCGGTAACGTCGCTTACTGCCAGCCCCGCAATGGGGTTTTCGATTACGGTGACGGAAAATTCATCCGAAAAGCCGAAGGCCGAAGCAGTCAGCTTGATCGTCTGGCCGATTTGGTCGGCGGTAAAGGTGTGGTCTTCTACACGAAGGGCATAGTCCGAAAGGCCCGGCAGAGAGTCGGCGGGCACTTCCTTTCCGTTTTGCAGCACAAAGGAATATTCCGGATTCCAATAAACGCCCGGCCAAACGCGCACGTCTGCTACCCGAATGCCGGTTACCCCCGGCAATACCGAGCGAACCAGCTGCTGTTCGTTTTGCACCACCGTCACCGGGATTTTCAGGTCAACGGTTTTGCCCAGCACCGTCACCCGGCAGGGCAGAGAGCCGGTGGTACCGGCGGCGGGCAGGTCGGGTGTATCAAATTCCGCATCCAGCGTATAGCGGTTGTCGTCCAGCACCACATAGGCGCTGTCGGCGTCCCAGTTGCTTTCTATTTTGCGGCCGTCGTTCAGTTCTACCGTAAAGGGGAAACTTTCGTACCATCCTTGCAGGGTACCTGCTTCATACCAATCATTCGTATCGGCAACGTAGGTCATGGCGTGGGGGATTATGCGCTTGACCGGGCTTGGCACCACCGTTACCCGAATATCGCCAGAAAAATTCAAAAACGAAGCGGTGGCGGTATAAGTATGCCCCACCTGCCAGGGTTCCTCCGCCTGATTGTCGGTGCAGGTGGGAAAACGGCCGATAATCGCAGGGCCCCCGCCGGTTCCCCATGTGCGATACGAATCCAGCGGGAGCTCAAGCCCGCCGGTGGGAAAATGGAAGGTATGGCGGGTACCGTCCCGGAAGGTAGCGGTACAGGCGGGGGTGTAATGGTAGACGAAGGTGCTTTCGAAGGAGTAGACGGTGTCGGCGTTTTCCACCACCGTCACGTCGGCAAAATCCATCGAGACGACGCCATTGTCTACCACCCTTATTTTGAACGTATCAGAAAATGCGCCGTAGCGGCCGGTTACGGTGTACACGTCCCCCAGCTTCCATTCCAGCTTGTCCGGGTAAGTATATTGCAGGGTTTGGTATTTGTTGACCCGCCCGTTATTTGAGTGAATTTTAGAACCGTCGGCCAGCAGCAGGGAAAAGTCGGGGGCGTAAATGTCCCGTTCCGTCATGGGCAGGCCAAAGAGCACCGCCGTATCTTCAATTTCCAGCCCCGTTACAGCCTTGGGGTTGGGGGTAACGGTAACAGAAAAGGAGGCAGCTTTGGCCAGCAGCCGCGCTTCGCCCCGGTAGCGCTGCCCGGCGACCCATTCGGTGGTGGGCTGTTCAAAGGTAACGGTACAGGGGTAATCGTTCCCCTCCATTTGTATATAGGCGGAATAGCGTTCAAAGGGGTAGCTGCTATAACTGGCGATTGCAGTATCGGTCAGCGTTTGGCCGTTTTTCAGCCGCAGGGAGTAGGTAAACGGTATGCGTTCATAACCGTGTTGGTCATAATTGTCTACCGGTTTATCGAGCAGCGAAACCTCTTCCACAGAAAAAGCTTCTACGGGCGATTCGGCAATGGTGACGGTAAATTCCGTTTCCAATTCGGGAAAACGCATAGATACGCCGGCCGCCCTATCATTACAATATAGCTGGGCGGCGACCGGATAGGAGTGCCCCGCCTGCCACGCTGCCTGGTCTTGCGGCTGCAGCTCCGTGGTGAGAAGGAAGTATTCTCTGTCCCCAATGGTGAGGTACCCGTAGTTGTTGCTTTGGTAAACGGTACCGTCCGCCATGGTGAGGGAATAATGCGGGGTATAGTTGTTGGAATAATAGCGGTAGCTGCCGTCTTCTTGCAAGTCGCCGCTGCCTTCCAAGAGGGTCACGTTTTCTACCGTAAAGGCAACGGGGTCGTCGCTTGTCTCTTCTGCGGCGGGCCACCGGCAAAAGGGCAGCAGCAGGGCAAGGGCAAGGGTCAGGGTCAGGCATTTTTGGAGTTGCTTTTTCATGCAAAAACCACCTTTCTTTTGCTTGGATTTTAAAAAAGGGAAGGAACTTCTCTTGCCTCTCAAGCCGTTCCTTCCCAAACAAACAGTTGAAAATCCGGCTGCTCTACCTGCATCCCCGCCCGGCGGTAAAGCCGCAGGGCCACCGGGTTATTGGCAAACAGGTAAACCGGTTTGTTTTGCTTTGCCGCCAGCGACAGCGTGTGGGTGATGAGCGCCAGCCCAAACCCGCAGCCCCGAAAGCCCTCGCCGGTCATGACGTTGCTGATGCGCTGTACGTCGCCCGCGTTCCACAAGCTGGCCATAGTTACGGCGTCCCCCATGAGCCGCCCCACCACCAGCGAAAAGCCAGGGTGCCCCATGCTGCCCCGCAGCACGCCCTCTAGGTGTAAATTTTCGCCCAGCACGTTGCGGTTTAGGGCGGGGTCCCACTCTTTCAGCACTTCAAACTGCAAGGGGGGCAAATCCGGCCGAATGGCCGGGCGGCGGCAGGTGACCAGCTGCAAGTCAGAAGGGGTCACCCGCCCGCCAAAGGGTTCGGCCGCCCGGGTAAAGGCCGCCCCCTCCCCCGGCGGCAGGTAGGCGTAGAGCCGGGGCGGGCAGGCTTTCGCCCGGTAAAAGGCGGCGGTCTCCCCCAGCGCGGCGGCGTAATCCACCGGCTGCCACAGCGCGGCGTGGTTGGCCTCTACCGAAAGGGTGTTGGCGGGCTGGTAAAAAATCGACCCCCACGGCCGGTCGTGCACCGTGGCAAACAGCCGGGGGCAGCCGCTCTGGGCGGCTTTTACGGCTTCAAAAAAATCCATTAGTTGTTAATGCCGTGGGTTATGGGTTCCACGTTTACGGTAAGGGGGGCAAAGGTGTACCCGGCCGATTTGTAGTACTCTATAATCTGCGGCAGGGCCTCTACCGTGGTGTCTTTGGCGTCGGTGTCGTGCATCAGCACCACGTCGCGCCCGCCCTTGCCGCCGGTGGCCTCAATATTATTCAGCATTTTAGAGACCGCCACGTTGTTGCCGGTAGCGTCCAGACTGTCTACGTTCCAGTCAAAATACACGTAGCCCCGGCTGCGCACTTCTTGCGAGAGCGCGGTCATAATGCCGGCGCAGTAGTCTTTGCTGACCGTGTTGCTGGAGCCGCCGGGGAAGCGAATCACCTTGGGGGCCACCCCGATGTACTGCTGCACGGCGTTGGAAATACGATCCAAATCGTTAAAATAGGCCTTTTGCGAGGTGTAAATTTGCGAGTATTCGTGGGTGTAAGAGTGCAGCCCCACGGTGTGACCCGCCGCGTGAATATTTTTTACGTAAGAAAGCTTGCTGGTGCCCACCACAAAAAAGGTGGCCTTTACGTTGTATTGTTGCAGGATTTTTAAGATTTTCAGCGTGTTTTCAGAGGGGCCGTCGTCAAAGGTGAGATAGCACACGTTGCCCGCCGTGGGCTTGGCGGCGGTGGTAGAAGCGCCGCCGGTAGAGCTGGCCGGCAGACCCTGCCCGGCGCGCAGGGCGTCAATCTCCTCCTGCTGCTGGCGCACCTGCGCCTCGTAAGAGGAAATGGCCTTTTCTTGCGAAGCCAGCTTGTTGGTAAGGGCCAGCAGGTCGCTTTGCTGTTTTTCTACCGCCGCGCCGTGGCTGGTGTTGGCCTCGGTAAGCGACTGTAAGGCGGTGCTGGCCGCCGAAAGCTCTGAGGAAAGCCGACCGGCCTTGCGGGTGGCGGCGTGCACGGCAAACAGGCTGCCCGCCAAACAGAGGATTAACACAACCAGTAACAGGCGAAAGAAAAGCAGTTTGCGGCGGGCGGCGGTGCGGCGGTTTTCGTCTACCGGGCGAATGCGGGAGGGGGTAGCGGGCATGGCGGTCAGCTCCTTACACAGTTCTCTTGGTTTATTATACCGGTTTTTGCCGAAAAAGTAAAGGGAAAAAGCGGGGAAGCCCCAAAAAAGCCCGCCCGGGGTTGGGGGCGGGCAAAAGGGGGCAAAAGAGGAAAAAAGGGTTACGGTTTACCGTTCAGGCGGTTCATGGCCTCCCCCAGCCGGTCGGTCAGCAGCAGCGGCAGCGCCTCTACCGCCCGGTCTACCGCGGCGGCCAGCAGTTTTTCTTCTTCTGCCGAAATGCGGCCGAGCACGTAGTCGGCTAAGTCCATGCGAGGGTCGGGCTTTTGCCCCACGCCGATTTTAATGCGGGGAAACTCGTCGCTGCCCAGCTTTTCTATAAGCGATTTGACGCCGTTGTGCCCCCCGGCGGAACCGGCGGCGCGTACCCGCAATTGGCCGACGGGCAGCGAAACGTCGTCAAACGCCACCAAAATGCGCTGGGGGGGAATTTTGTAAAAGGCGGCGGCTTCTGCAACCGCCTCGCCGGAGGCGTTCATAAAGGTTTGGGGTTTGAGCAGCAGGCAGCGCACGCCCGCTAAGGTGGCTTCTCCACACAGCGCGTGGAACTTCAGCCGCCCCACCTTTACGCCGTTTTGCTCCGCCACCCGGTCGAGCC